>CAZANT010000411.1:0-2182 GCA_964486575.1 uncultured Burkholderiaceae bacterium
GGCGCTTCAAGTTCGTCTACAAGAAGCCTTTTGAGCAGACCATCGTGGCCGACGGCCATACGCTGTGGCTGTACGACGCAGACCTGAACCAGGTCACGCAGCGCTCGCAGGCCCAGACCTTGGGCAGCACCCCCGCCGCGTTGCTGGCATCGGCGCCGGACCTGTTAGCGCTCAAAGCCGATTTCAATCTCGAAGCGGCTCCCGAAGCCGATGGCCTGCAATGGGTGCTGGCCAGCCCCAAGGCCAGGGAGGGGCAGCTCAAGAGCGTACGTGTGGGGTTTGCGGGCGAGCAGCTGGCGGCCCTGGACATTCTGGACAGCTTTGGCCAGCGGTCATTGATTCGTTTCACTGGCATGCAGGTTAACTTGGCGTTGCCCGTGGGCAATTTCCAGTTCAAACCGCCTGCTGGAGCGGATGTGATCAAGCAGTAGATAGCTATAAAAATAGTAGCAATAGGCCTATATTCGACTAGCACCTTTGGCCAATTTGGCATAAATCCTCGGCCTGACGCAGACAAAACCACACCATGGCAGCACGTGGCGCCTCAGCGTCCCCCCGGGCGCATCACCCAACGCATGAACCCTTGGCTGAGCAACTGCGTCCCCGCGCGCTCGCGGAGGTCATTGGCCAGCAGCATGTGCTGGGGCCTGGCATGCCGTTGCGGCTGGCCTTTGAGTCGGGCCGCCCGCACAGCTGCATCCTGTGGGGGCCTCCGGGCGTCGGCAAAACCACTATAGCCCGCTTGATGGCTGATGCGTTCGATGCGCAATTCATCAGCATCAGCGCCGTGCTGGGCGGAGTCAAAGACATCCGCGAGGCGGTTGACCAGGCTCAGGCCGCACGCAATGGACTCCTGCAGCAGCGCACGATTGTGTTCGTCGATGAGGTGCATCGTTTCAACAAGAGCCAGCAGGATGCGTTCCTGCCCCATGTCGAGAGTGGTCTATTCACCTTCATTGGGGCCACCACCGAGAACCCTTCGTTTGAGGTCAACTCCGCGCTGTTGTCGCGCGCTGCGGTGTATGTGTTGCAACCGCTGTCTGACGACGATCTGCGCAAAATCGTTGCTCTTGCCCAGTCTCAACAAGCCCTCCCTGCTGTTGAAGAGGCCGCGATAGGGCGCCTGGTAGCGTATGCCGACGGGGATGCCCGCCGTCTGCTCAACACCCTGGAAACACTGGCCATGGCGGCCGCGCAGGAGCAACTGGCCGAGATCACCGATGCGTGGCTGCTCAAGGTACTGGGCGAGCGCATGCGCCGCTACGACAAGGGCGGTGAGCAGTTCTACGACACCATCAGCGCGCTGCACAAGGCGGTACGCGGATCTGACCCCGACGCCGCGCTGTACTGGCTGGTGCGCATGCTCGACGGCGGTGCCGATCCGCGCTACATGGCACGCCGCCTGGTGCGCATTGCCAGTGAAGACATCGGGCTGGCCGATCCACGCGCCCTGCGCATGGCGCTGGACGCGGCCGAGGTCTACGAGCGCCTGGGTAGCCCTGAAGGCGAGTTGGCGCTGGCTGAATGTGTGATCTATCTGGCCGTGGCCCCAAAATCGAACGCAGCGTACAAGGCCTACAACGCAGCCCGTGCCTGGGTCAAGAACGACGGCACCCGGCCGGTGCCCATGCACCTGCGCAATGCACCAACCCGCCTCATGAAGGACCTGGATTACGGTAAGGGCTACCGTTACGCCCACGATGAGGAGGGTGGCTTTGCTGCAGGCGAAAGCTATCTGCCATACGGCATGCCTGCCCCCGGTTTTTACCAGCCTGTTCAGCGTGGCATGGAAATCAAGATCGCACAAAAGCTGCAGGATCTGCAGTCGCTCAACCGGCAGGCGCACAAGGTGGCTGCCTCCTTTCTCGGTCCGTTTGACCCTCCGGCCGATACGGCAGATTGAGCAAATTCACCGAGGTCATGCTGATTTTGCATGATTTTGGTAATAAGTTTGCACATCAATTTTCCTGCTCACATCAGGCTTTCTTATGAAGTGCGTTGCCGACTGATTGCTCTAAAACCCGAGGGAAAACCCCGCCCGAAGCGCCCATGGCCGTAGGGGTGTACTCGCTACAATTCGAGCCGCAAACCCGCACAGCAGCAGTTCTGGCGGGTTTTTTGCTAGACGGCAGTCGGGCCCACAAGGCTGTACCGATTCCGGTGCCAAAGCGGTGGGTACGTC
>CAZANT010000412.1:0-2176 GCA_964486575.1 uncultured Burkholderiaceae bacterium
CCGAACTGGCCGAACGCATGGCCAACGCCCGCGCCGCGATCAAGGCCAACAAATGGAAAGACGCCCAGGGCGAGCTCAAGGTGGCCTTGGCGGACGACCCGAAGAATGCCGACGCACACAATTTGTTGGCTTACAGCTACCGCAAGCAGGCCACGCCCGATTTGCCCAAGGCCTTTGAGCACTACACCGCCGCGCTCAAGCTCGACCCGAAGCACAAAGGGGCGCATGAGTACATCGGTGAGGCCTACCTGATGGACAAACGCCCGGCCGAGGCGGAAAAACACCTGGCCGAATTGGAGAAGATTTGCGGCAACAAGACCTGCGAAGAGTACGCCGACCTGGCCAAGGCCTTGGCCGCCTACAAGGCCAAGGCGCGCTGAGTTCTAGGCTGGCAGGTCGGCGGGTGTGTCTTCCGCCGGCGCGTCGGGCACAAAGCTGTCGCGAAAGGTGAAGTAGAGCGATGTGAAGAACATCGACGCCAGTGTCAGTGCCACTGGCAGCATCACCGCTGGCGCGCTTTGGGGTTGGCCGATCAGCAGCATCAGCACGCTCATCACCATCCCCACGGCCATGAACACGCCCAGCCAGGCCAGGCCGTACACGGTGAGCGCCCAGAAGTTCTTGACACAGGCCACGCCGCTATAGAACAGGCTTTGCACCGGTGGCACGCCGTGCCAGTGCACCAGGGCGGGTGCATGCCAGAACAGCATGGACAGCGGGGCGTACAGCGCCAACGCCATCCACATGGCCAGTTGGAAGCGCGGTTGCTCCGCCACCTCTTCGGTGATCTTGCCCCCAAAAAGATAGAGCTTGGCGAAGTCACCGCCATCCACCACGGCGGTCAGCCCCACGATCAGCATGAAGCCCAGTGCGTAAAGCCCACCGAGCACCAGCATGGCGCGCAGGCGTTGCCGGCCCGCCCGAAAGGCGCTGAGCAACACCGTGGGCATGGGGAACTTGCCTTTGGTGGCTTCCAGCGTGGCGGCCATCAGGCCCAGCGTGATGGCTGGCAGCAAGCCGAGCGCCAGCGCACTGCCAATCAGCGGCAGCAGGCTGGCAAACGACATGAAGATGATGAACATGAAAAACAGCCCGGACATGGCCAGCGGCTGTTTGAAGAAAGTGCGGATGCCCAGCCTGACCCAGGTCAGGCCGGTGCGGGCGGGAACGATGTTGAGCTTCATGCGGGGGTGGATTCGGCCGGGGCCAGCAGGTCGGCGACCGTGACCGGGTGCGCCACGCGGTCGCGCAGGACCCGCTCGAAATGGGTGGGGTCGTGCGGTTTGAGCATGCTGGCTTCGCGCGGCAGGTGCCAGTCCCAGAGGCGTGAAATCCAGAACCGCAGGGCCCCGGCCCGGAGCATGGCGGGCAGCAGGGCACGCTCGGCGGTGGTCAGCGGGCGCACCGCGCTGTAGGCGGCCAGGAAGGCGCGGGCCCGGACGTCGTCGTGGCGGCCGCTGGTCAGGTCAATGCACCAGTCGTTCAGGCACACGGCCAGGTCAAACAGCCAACTGTCGATGCCGGCGAAATAGAAGTCGAACACACCGGTGAGTTCGTCCCCGTCGAACATCGCGTTGTCACGGAACAGGTCGGCGTGCACCGGGCCCCGGGGCAGGGCAGCGAATGCGGGCGTCGCCGCGGTGTGGTTCTGAAATGCCAGTTCGGCGCGCAGCAGGTCGGCCTGCGGCGCTTCGAGGTGGGGCAGCACCACCGGAACGGTGTCGTTCCACCAAGCCAGGCCGCGCAGGTTGGCCTGGTGGCCGTCAAAGTCGCGCGCTTGCAGGTGCATCTGGGCCAGCAGCGCGCCCATCGCATGGCAGTGCCGGGCGTTGGGGGCGAGCTGGCTTTTGCCGCGCAGGCGGTTCACCACCGCCGCGGGCTTACCTTTCAGGCGGTGCAGGATGTGGCCCGGACGCGCCGCCTCGGGCTGGGGGTCGGGCACCGGCACACCGCGCTGGGCGAGGTGCTTCATCAACTGCAGATAAAACGGCAATTGGTCGTAGCTCAGGCGCTCAAACAGCGTCAGCACCCATTCACCCTGGTCGGTGCTGGCGAAGTAGTTGGTGTTCTCGATGCCGCCGGCACAGCCTTCCAGACTGTTGAGCTGGCCGAGCCCGAGTTGCTGGAAAAACGAGGCCGCTTCGTCGAACGAGACTTCGGTGTAAACCGCCATGGA
>CAZANT010000413.1:0-2170 GCA_964486575.1 uncultured Burkholderiaceae bacterium
CTTCGCCCAGCGGCTGATGGACCGCTTTTGGCCCGGCCCGTTGACTTTGATCCTGCCACGCCGGGCTGGGGTCGCCGCAGCGGCGGCGGGGGGGCAAGAATCTGTGGGCCTGCGCTGCCCGGCGCACCCGGTGGCGCAAGCGCTGCTCCAGGCCTGTGCGGAAGCGGGTGTGGCTGGGCTGGCCGCGCCCAGCGCCAACCTGTTTGGCCGCGTCAGCCCCACCACCGCCGCCCACGTGGCCAGCGAGTTTGGCGACAACCTGCTGGTGCTGGACGGCGGGCCCTGCCAGGTGGGTATCGAGTCCACCATCGTTGACTGCAGCCGCGGCGTGCCGGTGCTGTTGCGCCCGGGCCACCTGACGCCGGAGCAGCTCACGGCCGCCTGCGGCCAGGCGGTGCTGTTGCCCGACGCTTTGGCGAGCGTGGCGCCGCGCGCCTCCGGCACGCTGGAGGCGCACTACGCACCCTCTGCCAAGGTGCGCTTGATGAACGCCAAGGAACTGCAAACCGCTCTGGACATGCTGCAGGGTGTGGAAAAAGCGCCGCCAGCCATTGCGGTCTGGTCGCGGAGCGCGCTGAAGGTGAAATCCACCGTGGTGCTGGCCCGTCGCATGCCTGAAGACGCCATTGCCACCGCGCAGGCGCTGTTTGGCCAGTTGCGCGACTTCGATGCGCAAGGCGTCAAGCTGATCTGGGTAGAAACCCCGCCGGATGCACCGGCCTGGGCCGGCGTGCTGGACCGTTTGACCCGTGCGGCGGCGAGTTAACCCACCCAAGTTAAGATAGGTAGCTGGTCGCAGACTCCGGTGTGTGGCCTCAATTTTTGGAGTAACTCACATGACATTCCCATCCCTGCGCCGCATCGTGCTGGGTGCTGCCCTGGCAGCGAGCGCCTTGTTGGCCAGCTGCGGTGGTGGCAACATCGTTGACCCGTTCAACCCGACCCGCATCGTCGCGTTTGGCGATGGTTTCAGCGACGTGGGTCAGACCGGCAATAAGTACACAGTAAACGACGGCAGCGTCAACATCTGGATTGAGCAGGTCGCTGCCAGGTACGGTCTGTCCATCACACCGGCCGCCAGTGGCGGTACTGGCTACTCGCAAGGCAATGCCCGCGTCAGCCTCAAGCCCGACGCCACCGGTGGGTCTGCGACGCGCACCGTGGCAGAACAGGTTGACGTTTTTCTCAACGCTGGTGGTGGCGTCAAGCCGTTGGACCTCTACGTATTGAATGGTGGCGTCAGCGACCTGATCGTTGAAGCTGTCAACACTTCGCAGACGTTTGACCAACGGTTGGCCAATGTTCAGAAGGCTGCACGCGATCTCGGCGCACTGGTGCGTCGCCTGGTCAACGCAGGGGCAGCGCATGTGGTCGTGATCGGCACATACAACCTGCGTATCACTCCGTGGGCGGCTGGTATTGGACAGGGCACCGACGGCTCGGAGATTTCGCGCCTATCGCGTGAATTCAATGACGCGCTGCTTTTGTCGATCGTCGACTTAGGCAAGCGTGCGGATTATGTGGATGCTGCCAACTTCTTCAATCTCCGTTTCAACCAGCCTGGCTCGTTCAACTTCAACAACAACACCACGCCGGCCTGTATCGCGACTGCCAGCGGTGCCGATGGCATTGGCATCTCCACCGCCGCGCACATCAGCTCCCGCGTTTGCACCACGTCAACATTGGCTCCCGCCAGCACCGAGTACAACCGCGCGTTGTTTGCCGATCCTGTGTATCCAACACCGGGCTTACACCGCCTGTTTGGGGACTTTGTGTATGACACGGTACGCGCCAGGTTTTGACGTGATGACGTAAAAAAAGCCGACCCTCGGGTCGGCTTTTTTGTGCCTGGGCGCCGGTGTTCAGCGCCCGTGGGCTCATGGAATCGACTGGAAGAACGCGCGTGCGGCGGCGTTGCAGAACGGTGGGACCAAGCCGCCGTGGTAGCTGGTGACGACAGCAGTTGCGCCGCCAGGGCCTGCGGCCGTCGCGGCCACAGCCTGGGCGAAGCCGCCTTTGGCCAGTGCAAACGGGTCCGACGGACCGGTGACGGCAGCTTCGAGGTCCAGCGTCGTTACGCTTGGCGCATTGCGGGCGGTGAAGTAACCGGCTGTAGCGCGGGTGCTGAGGAAGTTCACCGTCGGGTCGTTGGCGCCGCCGCACATCAGCA
>CAZANT010000414.1:0-2168 GCA_964486575.1 uncultured Burkholderiaceae bacterium
GACCCCGACACCGGCTACATTGCCATCGATCCAGGCCCGAACGACCCGGCACACCTGCAGCGCCTGTGGCAGGCCGCTGTGAACAGCGCGGGCGAGCCCGGCCAGATTCACGCCATCGTCTGCACCCATTCGCACCCCGACCACTCGCCCGGCGCCAAGCCGTTGCAAGCCCTGTGCAGCGTCACCCAGCCGCCTGTGCTGGGCCTCCCATCGGCGCCGACCAGCCGCCCTGCCAGCCACTTTGTCCCGGATCGCCCCTTGGACGACGACGAAGAACTTGTGCTGACAGGTCGGGAACTCGACGGCACCTTGGTGACCCACACCTTGCGCGTGATCCACACCCCTGGCCATGCGGCCAACCACCTTTGCCTGGTGCTGGAAGAAGACGGTTTGCTGTTTTCGGGCGACCACATCCTGAACGGCAGCACCACGGTGATCGACCCACCCGACGGCGACATGACCGCCTACCTCGACTCGCTGGACGCCTTAAGTCGCGCCTGCGAGGAGCATGGCATCGGCTTCATCGCCCCCGCCCACGGCTATGTGATCGGCAGCGCCCCTAAAGCCATTGCCCAGTTGAAGGCGCACCGACTGAAGCGGGAAGCCAAGGTGCTGGCCGTGATGCAAGCGCAACCCGATGGCACGCTGGACGATTGGCTGCCCCTTGCGTACGACGACGTGCCCCCCAGCCTGTGGCCGATCGCCAAACGCTCGCTGCTGGCCCATGTTGCCCGGCTGCAAAGTCTGGGTTGAATTCTTCTGGGGATTTTGCACGGCGGGCTGCAAAACCGCCGGGCAGCGGACACAATGCGCAGCACCATAAAAACAGGAGACTCAACATGACCCGCTTCTTGCGCCAAGCCCCGGCCTTGCTGGCCGCTCTGCTGACCACCTTCGCCGTGGCGCAGGAAACCTACCCGAGCAAGCCCATCACCCTGACCGTGCCCAACCCGCCCGGGGGCGTGGTGGACACGTCGGCCCGCTTGTTGACCGACCCCCTGACCCGTCAGCTTGGCCAACCGGTGGTGATTGACAACAAATCCGGCGGCAGCGGCAACGTGGCCTATGGCGCGGTGGCACGCACCAAACCCGATGGCTACAACCTGCTGATTTCCTATTCCGCTTACCACGTGGGCAACCCTGCCCTGGCCACCAACTTGCCCTGGGAGGCAAAAGACTTTGCACCGGTGGCGTTGCTGACCGTGGCCAACAACGTGATCGCGGTTCACCCCAGCGTTCCCGCCAACACGCTGAAAGAGTTCATCGCCTACGCCAAGGTCAACCCCGGCAAGCTGAACTACGCGTCCCAGGGCACCGGGTCGCTTTCGCACATCGGCACCGAGATCTTCAAGCAGCAAACCGGGGTGTTCATGACCCACATCCCTTACCGTGGCTCTGGCCCAGCCGTTCAAGACGTCTTGGCAGGCCAAGTACAGGTGTTCATCACCACCCCGCCCTCGGTGCTGCAGCACGTGCAGTCGGGCAAACTGAAGGCCCTGGCCGTCACAGGGAATGCCCGCCACCCGGGCCTGCCCACTGTGCCAACCACCGCAGAAGCGGGCCTGCCGGGCTTCCAGTTGGAAGCGTGGGTGGGATTGTTTGCACCCGCCGCCACGCCGCCAGCGGTCGTGGCCAAACTCACCGGTGAAGTAAAACGCGCCCTAGAACAGCCCGAGACCAAACAACGCGCCGACACCGCAGGCATTGAACTGCGCTACTTGCCACCCGAGGCACTGGCGCAACGGGTGCAAACCGAAACAGCGTACTGGGCCAAGACCATCAAGGCCGCCGGCATCAAGGCGGAATAATCTGGGTCTACGAAGGACGGTAAGAAAAGTGTGAAGCGGGCCGATACGCCGGATTCTGTGCGTGGGGCAGGCCTTGCGACATCCCCCACGTGACCGCCATTAATCTGGGCCGTTGGTCACCCAACGGCTCGGTGCTACCTACCCGCCAACTCGCCCCGCGGAGCCACGGGTCAGAACGTCGCGGCGAACCGCGCCGCTCCAGGCTGGCCTACTTGGTATTGCTGCGCGCAGAGATTGCCCGTTTCACCCGAACTGAATCGGCTCGTCTCTGTTGCTCTGATCCTCACCTCACGGTGGACAGCCGTTAGCTGCTGCGCTGCCCTGTGCAGTCCGGACGTTCCTCCAGTGCCTCCTTTCGGA
>CAZANT010000415.1:0-2161 GCA_964486575.1 uncultured Burkholderiaceae bacterium
TACTTCCAGCAGGTCGGCGGCATCGACTGCAAACCCATCACCGGCGAAATCACCTACGGGCTGGAGCGCCTGGCCATGTATTTGCAGGGCGTGGACAACGTGTACAACCTCAAGTGGACCGACACCCTGAGCTACGGCGACGTCTACCTGCAAAACGAGAAAGAACAGTCGTCCTACAACTTCGAGCACAGCGACGCCGACTTCTTGTTCACCGCCTTTGCCGCCCACGAAAAGCAGGCCAAGTACCTGATGGAACAGCAGCTCGCTTTGCCCGCCTACGAGCAGGTGCTCAAAGCGGCACACAGCTTCAACCTGCTGGATGCCCGAGGCGCCATCAGTGTGACCGAGCGCGCCGCCTACATCGGCCGTATCCGTAACCTGGCCCGCGCCGTGGCGCAAAGCTATTACGACAGCCGCGAGCGCCTGGGCTTCCCCATGGCGCCGCGCGAGTGGGTCGATCAGATCGCCAAGAGGGCCGCATAAAACATGAGCACGCAAAACCTTCTGGTGGAACTCTTTGTTGAGGAGCTGCCCCCCAAAGCCCTGAAAAAACTGGGCGACGCTTTCGCTGGCGTTTTGTTCGAGCAGCTCAAGGCCCAAGGCCTGGCAGGCACCAACGCCGCGTTGACCAGCTTTGCCTCGCCGCGCCGCTTGGCTGCGCACGTCACCGAGGTGGCCGCCCAGGCGGCCAACAAAGCCGTATCGCAAAAGCTGATGCCCGTCAGCGTGGGACTGGACGCCGCAGGCAACGCCACCCCCGCGTTACTCAAAAAACTACAAGCCCTGGGCGCTGACGCCTCGGCCGTGGCCGGCCTGAAGCGCGCGCCCGACGGCAAGGCCGAAGCTTTGTTCTATGACAGCACCGTGCAGGGCGTGACTCTGGCCGAGGGCCTGCAGAAGGCGCTGGCAGAAGCCATCGCCAAACTGCCCATCCCCAAGGTCATGACCTACCAGCTGGAAAGCGGCTGCGATTTGCCCGGCTGGAGCAGCGTGAGCTTTGTACGCCCAGCCCACGCCCTGGTGGCCCTGCATGGCAGCGACGTGGTGCCCGTGCAGGCACTGGGCTTGAAGGCGGGTAACATCACCCATGGCCACCGCTTCGAAGCAGCGGTCTCACCGGTGGTCATCCCACACGCTGACCGCTATGCCGCCACGCTGGCCAAAGACGGCGCGGTGATTGCCAGTTTTGCCGAACGCCGGGCCGAGATCGAGCGCCAGCTTGCCGCGGCCGCGGCTCTGGTTGGTGGGGGTGTCAAACCCATCGACGACGAGGCCCTACTGGACGAAGTGACCGCCCTGGTAGAGCGCCCCAACGTGCTCACCTGCGCGTTCGAGCCGCAGTTCCTCGACGTACCGCAGGAGTGTCTGATCCTCACGATGAAGGCCAACCAAAAGTACTTCCCTTTGTTGGAGGCCAGCGGCAAGCTGACCAACAAGTTCCTGGTGGTCAGCAACATCCGGCCCGACGATGCGAGCTATGTGATCGGCGGCAACGAACGTGTGGTGCGCCCTCGGCTGGCCGACGCCAAGTTCTTCTTTGACCAGGACCGCAAGAAAACCCTGGCCTCGCGAGTGGCTGGGCTGGACAAGGTGGTGTACCACAACAGGTTGGGTACGCAGGGCGAGCGCGTGGCGCGGGTGCGGGCAATTGCCAAAGCCATTGGACAGCAACTCGGCGGCGACCTGCTCGCGGCCAAGGCCGACCAGGCCGCGCAATTGGCCAAGACCGACCTGGTGACCGACATGGTGGGCGAGTTCCCCGAACTGCAAGGCACCATGGGCCGCTACTACGCGATCAATGACGGTTTGAGTGCAGAGGTGGCCGACGCGATTGAGGACCACTACAAACCGCGCTTTGCCGGCGACGACTTGCCGCGCAACCCCACCGGTGTGGTGGTGGCGCTGGCCGACAAGCTGGAAACGCTGGTCGGCATGTTCGGCATTGGCAACCTGCCCACGGGCGACAAAGACCCGTTCGCGCTGCGCCGCCACGCGCTGGGCGTGATCCGCATGCTGACCGAGCAAGACCTTGCGCTGGACCTGTCTGCTCTGTTGGCGGGTGCGGTGCCCGCGTTCGGTGACAAGGTCAGGGACGCCACGGCTGCGCTGACCGACTTCATCTACGACCGCCTGGCCGGCAGCCTGCGCGAGCAGGGCTACA
>CAZANT010000416.1:0-2155 GCA_964486575.1 uncultured Burkholderiaceae bacterium
GGTGTCCGACCACACCCCGGTCGATGAAGACGCCAAGACCCTGCCGTTTGCCGAGAGCGAGCCTGGCGCCACCGGCCTGGAATTGCTGCTGGGCCTGGCGCTGAAATGGGGACAGGCAGAAGGCGGCCCCGGTCTTTTGCGCGCACTCGCCGTGCTGACCTCGTCCCCGGCCGCCGTGCTGGGCGATGCCCTAGGCACCCTGCAGGCCAGTACTGGCCGGCTGGTGGAGGGCGGCATGGCCGACATCTGCATCATTGACCCGGCGGTGGAATGGACAGTGACAGCCAACAACTTGCGCAGCCAGGGCAAACACACACCCTTCACCGGTTACCCTTTGCGTGGCCGGGTGCGCCACACGCTGGTGGGCGGCCACCAGGCCTTTGAAGCCTGACACCGCACCCATGACGGGCACTGAATTTCCGCCACGCTGGTGGCGTCTGCTGCGTGGCTCCTGGCGCGGCCTTCGTTTGCTGGGCCACATTGCCGGCGGCCTGTGGACTTACCACGTTCGGTTTGCGGCGATGTCACCCTCGCAACGCCAGACGGCGGTACAAGCCTGGGCCGACGGCATGCTGGGCAAGATCGGCATCACGCTGCAGCGGCAAGGCACGCCCGCCGGCGCCGGACCGGCGCTGCTGGTGGCCAATCACATCTCATGGCTGGACATCGTCACCATGCACGCGGCACGTTACTGCCGCTTCGTTTCCAAGGCTGGCATTCGTCAGTGGCCGCTGGTGGGCTCCATGGCCGATGCGGCCGACACGCTGTACATCCAGCGCGAATCGCGGCGTGACGCGATGCGGGTGGTGCATCAGATGGCCGACAGCTTGCGTGGCGGCGATGTGGTAGCGGTGTTTCCAGAAGGCACGACCAGCGACGGCGTGACAATGCTGCCATTTCATGCCAACCTGCTGCAGGCCGCCATCGCGGTGAATGCGCCGGTACAGCCGGTGGCGATTTCGTATGTGGACGCCGGAAGCGGCCAACGCACGTTGGCGCCTTGCTACATCGGTGACGACACGCTGGTTGTGTCGATCTGGCGCACCTTGACCGCGCCGCCCATTGCGGCCGTGGTGCACTACGGTGAACTGCAATTGGCCCAGGGTCGGGACCGGCGCCAGTGGGCGGCTGACCTGCAGGCCGAAGTGGCCCGGCTGAGGTCGGGTTGAGGGCTACGTTGACGGCTGCTCAGGAACTGAACAGGAAGTTCATCACGTCGCCGTCCTTGACAACGTACTCTTTGCCCTCGGCGCGCATCTTGCCTGCGTCCTTGGCACCTTGCTCGCCCTTGAAACTGATGTAATCGTCAAAGGCAATGGTCTGGGCGCGGATGTAGCCCTTCTCAAAATCGGTGTGAATCACACCCGCCGCCTGAGGACCGGTGTCACCGATGCGGATGGTCCAGGCGCGCACTTCTTTTTCTCCCGCGGTGAAGTAGGTCTGCAGACCCAACAGCTTGAACGCGGAGCGCACCAAGCGGTTCAGGCCTGGTTCCGCTTGGCCGAGTTCCTCCAGGAACATCTGACGGTCCTCGTCGCTCATCTCCGACATTTCGGCTTCCAGCTTGGCGCAGATCGCCACCACCGGTGCGTGCTGCGCTTCGGCGAATGCTTTCAGACGGTCCAGCAGGGGATTGTTCTCGAACCCATCTTCGGCCACATTGGCCACAAACATCGCCGGCTTGGCAGTGATCAAGAAAAACTGCTGTAACAGTGGGCGTTCTTCCTTGCTGAATTCAACCGTGCGAACCGGCTTGGTGTCATTGAGTGCGGCCTGGCATTTCTCCAAAATCGCCACCAGCTTGATGGATTCTTTGTCACCGGAACGGGCGGTTTTGGTGACGCGGTGTAAGGCCTTTTCCACCGACGCCAGGTCGGCCAGGCACAACTCGGTCTGAATCACCTCGATGTCGGAAATCGGGTCCACCCTGCCCGACACGTGAATCACGTTGTCGTCTTCAAAGCAGCGCACCACGTTGACAATGGCATCCGTCTCGCGGATGTGGGCGAGGAACTTGTTGCCCAGGCCTTCACCGGTGCTGGCACCAGCCACCAACCCAGCGATGTCTACGAATTCGACGATGGCGGGCACGACCCGCTCAGGTTTGACGATCTCGGCCAACTGAGCCAAGCGCGGATCGGGCACCTCGACGATG
>CAZANT010000417.1:0-2134 GCA_964486575.1 uncultured Burkholderiaceae bacterium
GCAGCACGCCGTCGCGCACCGTTCCGTCCAGGTACACGCCAGTGGGCCAAGTGAAGGCCGGGCCCAGTTGGTCGAGCGCCACGTAAGTGGTCACCAGCTTCATCACCGACGCCGGGTTCATCGCGACGTTGGCGCGGTGGCTCAGGCGGGGCGGAGATTTGCCGTCGGCGTCGGTCACCAGCACGCTCAGCGCGTCGGCAGGCAGCTTGGCGCGGGTCAGTGCCGCTGCCACTTCGGGGGGGAGGTCGGCATGGGCGGCGACGCTACAGGCCAGCAGCAGCGGGCCTAAAACGGCGGTGGCCAGCCAGCGGCGCGCGGCCGGCAGCACAGCGGCCGAGGCGGTCGGTCGGGCAGGGGTCATGCCCCATTATCGGGCGTGGTCAGCGCGCAATGGCAGCCACCGGGATAATCGCGCCATGCGTTTTTTCAACAACCTGTCGCCGCGCAGCGTGGGCATCGCCGCAGCGGTCGTCACGGTGTTGGTCTGGACCGCGTTCATTGTGATCGCCCGGGCCTCCGCCGGGCGCAGCCTGTCGCCGTTTGACATCGGGTTGTGCCGGATTGTGGGGGCGGGTCTGGTGCTGCTGCCCTGGGGCGCTTGGCTGGTCTGGCGGGATCGGCAGGCCGGTACCTCGGGAGGGAGTTGGCTGGGCTTGTCACCGTTGTCTTTCCGGGTCACGGCCAGCGTGGGTGCATTCGGCGGCTTGGGTTACGCCGCCATCACGTACACCGGCTTCTTCTACGCCCCGGCCGCCCACGCCTCGGTGCTGATGCCGGGCAGCCTGCCGCTATGGACGGCGCTGATGGCCATGCTGCTGCTGGGCGACCGCATCACCCCGGCGCGGGCCACGGGTTTGGCGCTGATTGTGCTGGGCGACCTGCTCGTGGGCGGCACCAGCCTGCTGCGGGCATTTGACGGCGGCGAGGTCTGGAAGGGCGACTTGCTGTTCATGGCCGCGGCGTTCTGCTGGGCCATTTACAGCGTGCTGGCGCGCCGCCATGGCCTGGACGCGGTCAAGGGCACGATCGCCATCACCGTGTTCGCTTTTGTGACTTATCTGCCCGCCTACGCGCTGCTGTCGGCGCTGGGATGGGTACACAGCCGGCTAGGCAGCGCGCCTTGGGGCGAGATTCTGTTTCAGGCCGCCTTTCAGGGGATCGGCTCGGTGGTGGTGTCGGGCATTGCGTTCACCCAGATGATTCGTTACTTTGGCCCCATCCGCACCACCATGATCACCGCGCTGGTGCCCGGCCTGTCGGCCTTGGGGGCGGTGGTGTTTTTGGGCGAGCCGCTGTCGTGGAACCTGTGGGCTGGCTTGGCCTGCGTGACGGCCGGCATCTTGTTCGGTGTGCAGGCCGTGCGCGCTGCAGCGCCAGTGATTGCTCCTGAAAACATAGCTGGTCCGCAAAGTTCGACTAAGGCTTGAGGCCAATTTGATTTGAAAATGCCTTCCCAGATGAAGATTTTGGCCTTTGACACCAGCACCGACACCTTGTCGGTGGCCGTGGGCGTCTGGCCGGCGGATGGTGGTGCGCCGCAGGTGTGGCAGCACAGCGCTCCCGGCGGCGCCAAAGCGTCGGCCACCCTGGTGCCCGCGGTGCTGGCGCTGCTGGCGCAGGCCGGCCTGACGCTGGCCGAACTCGACGCCATCGCGTTTGGCCGCGGCCCGGGCGCATTTACCGGCCTGCGCACCGCTTGTGCGGTGGCCCAGGGCCTGGGTTTTGGCGCCAACCGGCCCGTGCTGCCGGTGGACACGCTGCACGTCATGGCCGAAGAGGCCCGCCACCAGCACGGCAGCCGCCGGGTGGTGGTGGCGCTGGACGCCCGCATGAACGAGGTCTACACCGCGCGCTACGACTTCGATGTTGCCGACCAGCACGTCGGCTTTGCGGTGCTACCCCCCGAAGCCGTTCACGCCGAGTCGCCCTGGGTGCTCGCCGGCAACGCCTTTGTTGCCTACGGCGACCGCCTACCCACCGGCGTACCGCGCCTGGAGGTGCTGCCCACCGCCACCGCCATGCTGCGCTTGGCGCCCGCCCTGCTCGCCGCCGGCCGCGCCGTGCCCGCAGACGATGCGATGCCGTTGTACATTCGTGACAAGGTGGCTTTCACCACCGACGAGCGGCAAGCCCG
>CAZANT010000418.1:0-2132 GCA_964486575.1 uncultured Burkholderiaceae bacterium
CCTGCAGACCTTTGGCAACGTCTACAGCCGCATCAGCAACCCCACGGTGGCGGTGCTGGAAGAGCGGGTGGCCGCGCTCGAAGGCGGCCGCGCCGCGCTCGCCTGCAGCTCCGGCATGGCGGCGCAGATGACGGCACTGCTGGCGATTCTGAAAACCGGCGATCACATCGTGGCGGCCAGCACGCTGTACGGCGGCACCGTGGGCCAGCTCGGCGTGGGCTTTGCGCGTTTGGGCATTGAGACCACCTTTGTCGACCCGGCGGACACCGAGAATTTCCGCCGCGCCATCCGCCCCAACACCCGCGCGCTGTACGGGGAGACCATTGGCAACCCGCTGGTGAATGTGCTGGACATTGAAGCGGTGGCCCAAGTGGCGCACGACCACGGCCTGCCACTCGTCATAGACAACACCGTGGCCAGCCCCTACGTCTGCAACCCCTTTGCCTTTGGTGCCGACATCGTCGTGCACAGCGCCACCAAATACCTGGGCGGGCACGGCACCACCATGGCCGGTGTGATCGTCGAATCAGGCAAATTCAACTGGGCCAATGGCAACTTCCCCGAGCTCACCGAGCCCTCGGCCGCCTACCACGGCGTGAAGTTCTACGAGACCTTTGGCGACTTTGGCTACACCATGAAGGCGCGCATGGAAGTGAACCGCAGCTTTGGCGCCACGCTGGCGCCCATGAGCGCGTGGTTGATATTGCAGGGCATTGAAACGCTGCACCTGCGCATGCAGGCCCACAGCCGCAACGCGCTGGCGGTGGCGCGGCACCTGCAGCAGCACCCGCAGGTGGCCTGGGTCAACTACCCCGGCCTGCCCGAGTCGCCGTACTTTGCGCTGGCACAAAAGCAGTTCCGCGCGTTGGACGGTGGGCCCATGGGCTCGGGCATCCTGACCTTCGGCATCCAAGCCACAGACCCCGCCAAAGCCGGCGAACGCTTCATCGACGCCTGCGAATTTCTAAGCCACCTCGCCAACATCGGCGACGCCAAAACCCTGGTGATCCACCCCGCATCGACCACCCACCGCCAGTTGAGCGAGGCCGAACTGACCAAAGCTGGCGTGAGCGCCGACATGGTGCGCCTGAGTGTGGGCATTGAAGACGTGGAAGACATCCTGTGGGACATCGACCAGGCACTCGCAAAGGCCACCGCATGAACCGGCAAGAAACCATCCGCCACCTGCTGAAATCCAGCAAAACCATCGCCGTGGTGGGCCTCAGCCCCAAGCCGCACCGCGAGAGTTTTGGCGTTTCCAAAACCATGCAGAGCCTGGGCTACCGGATCATTCCCATCAACCCGGTGGTTAGCGGCCAGGGCGGCAACATCATCGGCGAGAAAGCGTATGCGTCACTCACCGAAGCCGCACAGCACGAACGCATCGACCTGGTGAACATCTTCCGCAACAGCGAAGACGTGCCCCCCGTGGTGGACGAAGCGATGGCCATCGGCGCGCCGGCGGTGTGGATGCAGATGGGGATTGCACATGCCGAGGCCACCGCGAAGGCCGAGGCAGCGGGCCTGCTGGTGGTGGAGAACGCCTGTTTGAAGACGGAATACTGGCGCGCGCAGAATGGATAAGGGCGCCCATTCTGCAGTGAAGTCAGTCCAAACATTCACCGTATAAAGCCTGCATTGCAGCTTGCGCTGTTTCGCGCCCATGCCTCCCGCCTCGGCAGCGCTTCGCCATGTTGAACGGTTGACTTTGTACGCTGGCGACTGCGTGCGCCGCCGCGGCAACCGGCAAAGACGCCTCTGCGGATGGGACAGCGGCACCGGCCGAAGATTGGCCACATTTCCCCGCCGGAAGGCGTTCAACCGCCTGAATCGACTGGGATCTTCAGCCGGGCAACTTCGCCGCCAGCAGGTCGACTTTTTCGATGACCGGCGGTGTGCTGAGCAACGCCGCGGCGTTGGCCATCAGCGCGGCGGCGATCGGGCCGTTCAGGTGCGCTTGGCGACCCGCTTCGTCGGCAAAGGCGTCAAACACGCCGAACGTTGAGGGGCCGAACTTCAATGCGAACCATGCTGTCGTGCCCGACTCGGCATTGGCGAGCGGCAGCGCACCGGCCAAAAAGTCGGCGACGGCAGCCTCCTGACCAGGTTTGGCTTCAAGACGGACGAACAGG
>CAZANT010000419.1:0-2132 GCA_964486575.1 uncultured Burkholderiaceae bacterium
CACGACAACAGGAATCACAATCCTGGACTCTACCAACTGAGCTACAGCCACCGTAACTTGCGATTATAGCAAACGCTCGGCTCAGCCTGCGCGCTCCGCGCTGGTCAGAAGCTCATTGGAGGCCGGGGCAGGCACCTTAATCTTGGCCTTGTAGCGGTCCTGCAGTGTCTTGTAGTAAGCCAACATTTCTGCCGATGTCCACCAGCTGGCGTACTGCGCCTGGTCCCGTTTACCGATGCCAGTTTCCACCGGGGTTTTGGGCAAGCGCCGGTCTACACTGACCACAGCATAGCCCTGTGCGCCCAGATCAACCCCCAACAGTTGCGGCAGTTTGTCGGGCGCTGCGCGCAGCGCAGCATTGATCAGCGCTGGTGGAATCGTCTGCGCTTTGTCACGGGCAACCTGTAGCGTTTCCGGCAGAGCGGCACTGGCCGGGTTCTTTTGCCAAGCCGCCAATTTGGCTGATCCTTCCGCCTGGGCAAGTTCCTGCGCACGGCGCGCCAACAAACGTTCCCGGACTTGCTCTCGGACCTCGGCCAAGGGACGGGTACGGGCGGGCGTGTACGTCGTCACCCGCCCAGCCACCAGTTGGTTGGGTGCGATCTCAATCGCCTCGGTGTTGCGCTTTTTCTCCACCGAATCTGGTGCAAACAAAGCACTCAGGAAATTTGCATTGGCCAGCACACCTTTTCCCCCGGGAACGGGTTGGCGAGTCACGTTGCTGACGCGCTGCAATGACAGTTTGAGCTTCTCGGCCACAGGCTGAAGACTGTCGGGTTGTTCGAACACGCTGTTGGTGAAGACTTCGGCAGTTTCTGCAAACTTAGTGGCCGCGAGTTGCTGGCGCAGTTGGGCCTCGATCTCGGGCTTCAGTTCTTCAAAACTGCGCGACTTGGGCGCCCTGATGTCGGTCAACTGGATGATGTGGAAACCGAAGTCGGACGTCACAACGTCGCTGATTTCCCCTTTCTTCAATGCAAACGCGGCATCTTCAAATGGCTTAACCATCGCACCACGTCCAAAATAATCCAAGTCACCACCAGAAGCGGCGGACCCGGTGTCTTGGGAGTGTTGTTTCGCCAGCTCGGCGAACCGTGTGGGGTTTTTACGCAACTCGGCCAACAATTCGTTCGCCTTGGACTTTGCCTTGTCGCGGTCGGCGGCGGATGCGCCCTTGTCGGACGCCAGCAGGATGTGGCTGGCCCTGCGTTCCTCGTTCCCGGCAAGACGGGCCGCATTTTGCTCGTAGTAGGTCTTGACGTCTTGCGCGCTGACCGTCAGGCCTGCCTTGACCGCCTCCATGTCCAGCACTACGTACTCAATGCTGGCTTGCTCTGGGGCCTGGAACAGACGGGCGTTGTCCTTGTAAAAGGTGTCAATGTCGACCTCGGTCAGGTTGACCTTACCGATGTAGTCGGCACTGTTAAAGCGGGCGACGCGGACTTCCCGCTTCTCATGGAAGGCCGCCAGGGCGATGTCGGCCACTGCACTTGGTGAAAAGCCGGACGCGGCGATCCCTTGAACGACTTGCTGAACAGACAAGTCGTTGCGGACGCGTGCTTCAAACATTTCTGGGGTCATACCCTGGCTGCCAACCAGCTGCTTGTAGCGCTCCATGTCGAGTGAGCCATCAGCACGGCGCAGGCTGGCGATAGTGGGGTTTTGCTGAAGGTCGCGTGCCAAGCGCTGGTCGCTGGTCACCAGGTTTGACTTGCTTGCAGCAACTGCCAGCACACGCTCACGCACCAAACGCTCCAGGGTGGCGTACTTGGCCTCTGGCGAATCCAGTAGCTTGGGGTCGAAACCGGGCACCGAGGCGCGCAGCCGCTGAAGCTCGTTGTTGTGCGCCGCATCCCATTCCGCTTTGCTGATGTCCAGTCCATCGACTGTGGCGACGACTTGACTCTTTTCTGTCAGCCGGGTGCTACCGTCGACGCCTAACAAAATGAATGAAGGAACGATCAGCAAGACCAGCACGATCATCAGTGTTTTGGAACGGTTGCGGATGAATTCGAACATGCAGGACTTTCTGTCTCAAAACAAAAAAGGCGAACAGTCGTGTTCGCCTGGTTACCGTGGTGGGTGGTGGGTGCTGACGGGCTCGAACCGCCGACCTACGCCGTGTAAGGGCG
>CAZANT010000420.1:0-2132 GCA_964486575.1 uncultured Burkholderiaceae bacterium
CTGCGTGGTGGCATCAGCCGGACCCAGCAACCGATTCGCAACGACCAGACCTTCTTCAACATTCTGGCTCCGGGCACCGTGCAAACCAACATCACCCTCGGTGGCACCTATGCGGTCGACAAACAGAACGAAGTGACCTTCTCCTACCTGCACGCACCGACAAAAACGGTGCGGGGCAACAACTCGATTCCGCCGGGCAATCCACCGGGCGGTTTCGGCGGGGGTGAGGCCAACATCAGCCTGAAGGAAAACGCCATTGGCGTGTCCTGGGGCCGCAAGTTCTGAGCGCGATGGTTTTCGATACCCAAGCTGTATGGAAGGCTCTGGCCGGTGGCGCCCTGATCGGCCTGGCCAGCGCTGCCTTGCTGCTGCTGCAAGGCCGGGTGGCGGGTGTCAGTGGCGCCGTCAAGGGCCTGCTGACCGGGGACGCCAGCCCCGGCGGCTGGCGCGCCGGATTTGTTGGCGGCCTTCTGGTGGCTGGTGTGCTGGCCGCTGTGTCGGGCTGGCTCCCGGCTTCGGCGCTGCCCGGCGGCTGGCTGCTGGTCGGTGTGGCTGGTCTGCTCACCGGGCTGGGTGCGGGTTTGGCCAATGGTTGCACCAGTGGCCATGGGGTGTGTGGATTGTCCAACCTGTCCCGCCGCTCGGGCGTGGCGATTGTGATCTTTATGTTGACGGCGGGGTTGACGGTGTACGTCGCCCGCCACTGGGGAGGCTTTTGACATGCCTGGGTTGAGTGCTTTTGCCATTGGTCTGCTGTTTGGCGGTGGCCTTCTGTTGTCGGGCATGGCCAACCCGGCCAACGTGCTGGCATTTCTGGACGTGTCCGGGGTATGGAACCCTTCGCTGGCCTTTGTCATGGGCGGCGCAATTGGCGTCGCCGCACCGGTGTTTGCCTGGGCCCGGCGTCGCCCGCGCACCCTGGGAGGGGCAACAATTGACCTGCCTGCACGCGGGCCAGTGACACGGCAACTGGTGTTGGGCAGCGTGTTGTTCGGCATTGGTTGGGGGCTGGTGGGCCTGTGCCCGGGACCGGCCCTGGTGTTGCTGGGTCAGGGCGGCGGCGCTCTGGCGCAGGCCGCGCTGTTCATGGCCACGCTGGGCATCGGTTTGCGGCTGGCCTTCTGGTGGGGACGACGCACCGGCTAGTACGTGGGTCTTTGTGTGAGAATGCCCCTGCGCTGCAACTGCCGGGCGCGCGTCCCTCGTTCTCTCACCCATGTACACGCAATTCTTCGGCCTCAAGGAAACCCCGTTCTCGATAGCGCCCGACCCGCGCTATCTGTTCATGAGTGAGCGCCACCGTGACGCCCTGGCTCATTTGTTGTATGGGCTCGATGGCGGTGGCGGCTTCGTTTTGTTGACAGGCGAGGTGGGCGCTGGCAAGACCACGGTGTGCCGCTGTTTCCTGGAGCAGATTCCCGAGAACTGCAACGTGGCCTACATCTTCAACCCGAAGTTGACGGTGCTGGAACTGCTGCAGTCGGTGTGTGACGAGTTCCAGATTGGCTGGTCGCCGCAGCACGAAGGCGTATTGACCATCAAGGACTACCTTGACCCGTTGAACGACTTCTTGCTGGACGAGCACGCCGCAGGCAAAAACAACGTGCTGATCATTGACGAGGCGCAAAACCTCTCGGCGGAACTGATCGAGCAGCTGCGCCTGCTGACCAACCTGGAAACCAACGAGCGCAAGCTGCTGCAGATCGTGCTGATTGGCCAGCCCGAACTGCGCACCCTCTTGGCGCGGCCGGAAATGGAACAGGTCGCGCAGCGGGTGGTGGCACGCTTTCATCTGCCGGCCTTGTCTGAGGCGGAGACAGCCCATTACATCGCCCACCGCATGGCAGTGGCTGGACGGGTCGGTGAGGTGCCGTTCGACCGCAAGGCGGTACGCCAGATCCACCGCCGCTCGCGCGGAGTGCCGCGACGCATCAACCTGCTGTGTGACCGCGCCTTGCTCGGCGCCTACGCCAACGGCAAGGGCGCGATCGGCACCGCGGTGATCGACAAGGCCGCGCTGGAGGTCTTCGACGAACCCCGCCCCCCCAAAGCGAACTCCGCGAAACCGGCCGAGATCCCCGACGCGGCCCCGACGTCCCGCCTGCAGCAGTGGCTGCCCTGGATCACCCGGC
>CAZANT010000421.1:0-2124 GCA_964486575.1 uncultured Burkholderiaceae bacterium
GTGGGCATGGCCTTGATGGCATAGGCTTTGGGAGTTTGGCCTGTGGGGTCAAACGCGAGGTCGAATTGAGCGGGCGTTTTGCGCAAGAACGCCTGGGCGTCATCGGCCTTTTGGTCCACATTGACTGCCACCACGCGCAAGCCCTGCGCGCCATAGCGGGCCTGCATTTCATTCATCCACGGAAAGGATTGTTTGCACGGGCCGCACCACGAGGCCCAAAAATCAAGGTACACGGTTTTGCCCGTGTAGTCGCTGAGCTTGACGGCTGCAAAACGCCCAGTCAGGTCAAATGCAGGAGGCGCATCGCCCACCGCAACCGCAGCAGCAGGCGGGGCAAAAAGACCGAGGACACTACTTAGGATCAGCGCAGTCGCTTGCGCAATGAATGGACGCATGGTGCTGCAATGGCGGCTTAGCGGTTGTTGGGCATCTGGTCCAGATAACTGCGCGTGGTGCCCAAGCGGACAATGGTGTCCAGGGACGCGCCGGGTGCACGGCTCTCGTAGAGCCAAACGAAGCCATCCTTGATGCCCACGTAAACGCCCGTGTCTGGGTAAAAGCGGTAGGAATAACCCAAGGCCTGTCCGGTAGTCTGGCGGCGCGGGGACAAAAGTTGTGGGAAGGTGTCTTCGCCCCAATCCAGCAGGCGATCGGTGTCATTGCTGTTGGGCAAACCCAGGTAGGTGGCCAGGTCGCCAATGGTCTGGGTGCCCAGGTCCGCATAGACGTTCATTTGCGGCGTGCGCTGGAAAGCCCCCAGCAGTTCGGTACCGTTGAACCGATAGGGCCTGAAACGCGGCGCGGTGACCGGGTCGGTGTGGCAGCTTTGGCACACAGGGAAAATCAGACGCCCGGCGTCAACGCTGCCGGCGCTCCATGCTGGAAAGGCCACACTGGCCAATAGCACCAAGAATGCAAAAGAAGTTTTCATACACACCACCCCATTAAATTGGATGCGCCGCACCATGCACCGCACCCATTACAAACGAAGTTGCACGACAAACGGATGCAGCCTCCAACAAAATATTGTTACTTTTCGCATCCACCCTGGCCGCCAGCCCTGCCACAGGGCGCCCGTTACCATTACGACCTTATGACTCCCAAACCGCGCATTCTTTTGGTGGAAGACGAATCCGGCATTGCCGATACGCTGCAGTATGTGCTGTCCACCGACGGCTTTGTGCCCGTGTGGTGTAGCACCGCGGCAGAGGCTTTGACCCAATTCACCGCAGAGTTGCCCGCGCTGGCCGTACTGGACGTGGGTCTGCCCGACATGAATGGCTTTGAGCTGTTTCGCCGCCTGCAGGCCCTGCCCGGTGGCCACCAGGTGCCCATGTTGTTCCTGACCGCCCGCAGCGACGAGATTGACCGCGTGGTGGGACTGGAGCTGGGAGCCGACGACTACATTGCCAAGCCTTTTTCGCCACGTGAGCTGGTAGCGCGCGTGCGCACCATACTGCGCCGTAGTGCGCGGCCCGTAGTAGCGACGCCCACCGTGTTGGCCTCCACCCCGGCCCCAGGGGCAACCCCTGCCGCACCCCTGCCCACCCTGTGGCTGCTGGATGAGGAACGCCACCAGATCCGCTTTTATGGGCGGGCGCTGGAACTGTCCCGTTACGAATATGGCGTGCTGCGCCTACTGGTCCAAAAGCCGGGGCGGGTTTTCACCCGCGACGAGCTGTTGCAAAAAGTATGGGGCGATGCCAACGACAGCTTTGACCGCACGGTGGACGCCCACATCAAAACCCTGCGCGCCAAGCTCAAGGCCGTGGCGCCCGGGCTGGAGCCCATCCGCACACTGCGCGGAACGGGGTACGCGCTGAATGAAGACCTACCGGGAAGTCTCATTTGAGTAAACGGACGCGCATCTTTCTAGGCATCCTGCTGATCTACGCGATTGGCCTTGCCGCCGTGCTGTACCACGTGGTCTCTGACCTGGACCCGCGTTACCGCGAGTCTGCCGAAGAGTCACTGGTGGAAACCTCACAGGTACTGGCCGCACTGGTAGAACAGGATGTACGCGGCGGCGCACTGGACACCGCGCGGCTGGAAACGCTGTTCAAGGCCGTCTACGCCCGCCAATTCGAGGCGCAGATCTTTGACATCCGCAAGACCCGCGTGGAG
>CAZANT010000422.1:0-2122 GCA_964486575.1 uncultured Burkholderiaceae bacterium
CAGGATCAAAGTCAACGGGCCGGGCCAAAAGCGGTCCATCAGCCGCTGGGCGAAGACGGGCACCTCGCTGGCGAACTGCGGCACGGCCGACGCGTCGGCCAGGTGCACGATCAAGGGGTGGTCGCTGGGCCGGCCTTTGGCGGCGAAGATCTTTGCAACCGCCGTGGGGTTGGTCGCGTCTGCCGCCAGGCCATAAACGGTTTCGGTCGGCAGGCCGACCAGCTCGCCGGCGAGCAGGGCGGCGGCCGCATCGGCCAGCGCGGTGGCATCGGGCTGGCGGACCATGGCGTGGCTCAGAAGGGCGGGATGCCCAGGAGCGCGGCCGCGGCCAGCGCGTTGGCCCGTACCTGGGCCACCGTGGGCGCGGTGAGCGTCAGGTGCCCCATCTTGCGGCCGGCTCGGGCGCTCAACTTACCGTAAAGGTGCATGTGAGCGCCGGGCACGGCCAACACCCGGTCCCACGGTGGGTTCTCGCCGTTGGGGCCCCAGATGTCGCCCAGCAGGTTGAGCATGATGGCCGGGCTGTGTTGGCGCGGATGCGGCAGCGGCAGACCGGCCAGGGCGCGGACCTGCAAGTCGAACTGCGAGAAGTCGCAGGCCTCGATGCTGTAGTGACCGCTGTTGTGCGGGCGCGGCGCCATTTCATTGACCACCAGCCGGGTGCCGCCGTGGTTGTCTGGCACCACAAAGAACTCCACGCACAACACACCCACATACTGCAGGCCGATTGCTATTGATTTCGCAGCATTGATGGCAGTTTCTATTAGGGCTTGGGGCAGATTTCCTTCGAAAACCTCGGTCACGGCCAGAATGCCGTCGCGGTGCAGGTTGCGCTGCGGCGGCAGATGCACCAGCGCGCCGTCGGCGCCCCGCGCCACCACCACCGAACATTCGTCCAGCAGCTGGAGGCGTTGCTCCAGCACGCACGGCACGCGCTTCAGTTGGTCCCAGCCGGCAACGAGTTCATCGCGGTTGGCGACGCGAATTTGGCCTTTGCCGTCGTAGCCCAGGCGCGCGGTTTTCAAAATGCCAGGCAAGAGCGCGTCGGGCACCTCGGCCAACTGGGTTTCGGACGCAACCACCGCATACGGCGCACAAGGTACGCCGCAGCGGTCAAAATGTGCTTTTTCTGCCGCGCGGTCCTGGGCGATGGCCACCGCGTCGGCGGACGGCGCCACCGGTCGCTGGGCAGCCAGCTGGCGCAGCGCAGGCGCGGGCACGTTCTCGAATTCGGTGGTGATGGCCACGGCGTGCAGGGCGAGTTGGGCCAGGCCTTGGGGGTCTTCGTAGGCGGTTTGGATGTGCTTGTGGCTTACCAGGCCAGCGGGGCTGCTGGCGTCCGGATCCAGCACCACGGTGGCGAAACCCATTTGCTGGGCGGCGTGCACGAACATGCGGCCCAGCTGGCCTCCGCCCATCACACCCAAGGCGATGAGCTCGCCGTTGGCGCCCACACCCGGCATCAGGGGCGCGCTCATGCCGGGGGCAGTGTCATGGCCTGCGCTGCCTGGGTCTGGGCCAAGCGGAAGGCGTTCAGGCGGGTCAACAGGGCGGGGTTGCCAGTCGCCAGCAGCGCCACCGCGAACAAGGCGGCGTTGGCCGCGCCGGCTGCGCCAATGGCGAAGGTGGCCACCGGAATGCCCTTGGGCATTTGCACGATGCTGTGCAGCGAATCCACGCCCTGAAGGTGTTTGGACGCCACCGGTACCCCCAGTACAGGTACCGTCGTTTTGGCGGCCAGCATGCCGGGCAGGTGGGCAGCGCCCCCAGCGCCCGCGATGATGGCGCGCAGGCCACGACCGGCCGCGGCTTCGGCATAGGCGAACATTTCGTCGGGCATGCGGTGCGCGGAAACGACCTTGGCCTCGTGCGCGATGCCAAATTCCGTCAGAATCTGCACCGCGTGCTGCATGGTGTCCCAGTCGCTGCTGGAGCCCATCACCACGCCGATTTGAATTGGAGTCATAGGTCCCGACCTGTTGAAGACCGGCCGACGGGACAACAGCGCCCCATCAGCCAATCCGCCATTTTACTTTTGCCACACACCCCGCCCGAGAGCCCCAACCGCATGACCGACGTCACCCTGCAAAACTTTGAAGCCGAGGTCATGGAAGCCTCCCGA
>CAZANT010000423.1:0-2088 GCA_964486575.1 uncultured Burkholderiaceae bacterium
TCCCTGGTCGCTCAACTGCAGACCATGGGGCAAAGCCACCCCTTCCCAAGCGGGTGCTCCGGGGCCGGGGCTCATGCACAGTTCTACAGCACCGACCCCGGACGCCAGTGCCTGCTCCAGGGTGTGCAGCAGCATGCGCCGCGCCAAGTCAGCAGCGCCTTGCGCACCCAGGGCGGGGATCAGGCGCGTTTTGGCGACACCGGGGCGCGGAGCTTTGGCAAACACCACGATGCGTGGCGGCGCAGACAAACGTGTGGGCTGGCTCAACGGTACCTCTCGGCCAGCCGTTGTGGCGAGACGCCGCGCCAGTAAGCAAAGCGCAGGCGCCACATCAGCAGCATGGTGCGCCATAGGCCACGCGTCTCCCACCGTCGCCCGGAAGTGACGACCCGCGCGCGCAAGCATGCCGGGCTTGAGAGGCGCAGCAGACGCCTGGAAATTTCAATGTCTTCCATCAGCGGTTGGACCGGAAACCCGCCCACCGCATCAAACGCGACGCGGGTCATGAACAGCGCCTGGTCACCAGTGGCTATGCCACTGAAGCGGGAGCGCAGGTTCATCATCCCCGCAATCACCCGCAGCATGGGGTGTTGTCCGAGGATAGACACATCAAAGCGACCCCACTGGTGCATGCCACCACTGAGCGCGCGCGCAACCATCGTGTCCGCCTGCGGTGGCAGCAGGGTATCGGCATGCAGAAAAAGCAGCAGGGGCGCACGTGCCTGCTGGGCACCGGCATTCATCTGGCTGGCGCGGCCTGCGGGCACATGGGTGATCACCTGCCAGGGCATAGCGCCAGACGTGTCTTGGAGGACCTGGCGCGCCAGCATTACCGTATCGTCGGAGCTACCGCCATCCACCACAATGACCTGCACGCCACGCGCCCGCAGGGGAGCAAGCTGTTGCAAGACGTTGGCAATGCCCCGGGCCTCATTCAAGACCGGTATGACGATGCTTAGCGGAGGCACTGGCACCTGTCAGCTACCCAGCGCTATGCCGCAACCGGTGGCCAAGGGCAAGGTATGGTGCATAGGTTTTTGCAGACCAGATCTGTATCAGGCCAACAGGGCTGCCAGGCGCTCGCGTACCTCGGGTGCCATGGCGTCGGGCTGGGTGATCAGGGCGCTCTGCAGGGCACTATGCGCCGGGCTGACCGGTCGTTCAGCACCCAGCAGGCGAATGGCCTGGGCCATCACCTTCTGCGCACGCCCGGCGTTTTGCAGCAGATTAGCCAAGGCCATATCGGTGGTCACATGGGCTTCTACCGGGTGCCAGCAGTCGTAGTCCGTCACCATGGCCAGTGTGGCATACGCCATTTGGGCTTCACGCGCGAGCTTGGCCTCTGGCATGTTGGTCATGCCTATGACGGAAGCACCCATGCTGCGATACCAGTGCGACTCGGCCTGGGTGGAGAACTGGGGCCCTTCCATACACACATAGGTGCCACCCTCGTGCAGGGCGATATTGCTGCGGGTCTGCGGACTTTCTGCGTCCAACACCGTGTGCACTGCACGTGCCAGGGCAGCCGACACCAGCGCGCAAACCGGTTGCGCCATGGACACGTGCGCCACCGCGCCGTTGCCAAAAAAGCTGCTCTCGCGGCGTTTGGTCATGTCGATAAACTGGTCTGGAAGCACCATGTCCAGCGGCTTGAAATCTTCACGCAGAGAGCCCACCGCTGATACCGACAACACGTACCGCACACCCAACTGTTTGAGCGCATAGATGTTGGCACGGTACGGCAACTCGCTGGGTAGGAGACGGTGGCCGCGCCCGTGGCGGGCGAGAAAGGCTACCCCCACGCCGGATACTGTGCCCGTGACGATGGCGTCTGACGGATCGCCAAAGGGGGTCTTCATGCTGTGCTCTTTTGCGTCTTGCAATCCCTCCATTTGGTAGAGGCCGCTGCCTCCAATAATTCCTACCAGGGTCTGGGTCATGTCTGTCACTTTCTAAAAATATATGCACTTCCGTGGTGCATCTCTGTGCACCCAGTGTGGCGGCTTGGGAGCCGATTTTGCGGCACAACCCGACCCTTCACTTGGCAGGGGTTTTACACGCTTTCTGCTGTACAAATGCCCACTCCCC
>CAZANT010000424.1:0-2086 GCA_964486575.1 uncultured Burkholderiaceae bacterium
GATTTCGACTTCTGGGTGTTGCAGCCTGTGCGCCATCGCTACATCGGCGGCTTCGGCGCCATCCATTGGCTGGACCAGATAACCCTGGCCAACCCGTTCGTGGGCAAGGCCGAGGCCAGCATGATCGCGCACATGAACAGCGATCATGCCAACGCCATCGCCCACTATGTCGAGCTCAGCGGCCTGCCGCGCAGCGCGACGCCGGAAATGGTCGGCATCGACAGCGAAGGCATGCACTTGCGCATCGGGCAGGGTGTTCACTGGTTGCCTTTCCCCAGCACTTGCAACACCCCGACACAAGTCCGCGAAGCCTTGGTGTTGCTGGCCCGCGCCGACCAATGGCCGGTCGCGACAGAAATCGAGGGTTGAAAAGGCGAGCAAACGCATCCATTTGAGGTTCTTACTGGGAGATTGTCTTCCGTCGAGGAACACTTGATGCGTGCTTTTCTACTGCTGTTTCTGATTTTTCCCGTGCTGGAGCTGTTCGTCTTCGTCAAGGTCAGCGCGGCGATCGGTTTCTTCCCGGCGTTGCTGTTGATCATCGCCGGTTCTGCACTGGGTGTGCTGGTCATTCGCGTGGCCGGTCTGGCCACCGCCTTGCGTGCCCGTGAAAGCCTGCAGCGCGGCGAACTGCCCGCTGAGGACATGTTCCAGGGCCTGATGCTGGCCGTCGGTGGTGGCCTGCTGTTGCTGCCTGGCTTCATCAGCGACGTGCTGGGCCTTTTGTGCCTGCTGCCTTTCACCCGCCACCTGGCCGCGCGCAAGATGCGCGAGCGGGCCGAGGCCCAGGCCATGCGCCAGCGAGCCTTCCAGGATGACCCGTTCCAGGCTCGACCCAACGATGCAGGCCATCGCCCCAATGTGATCGAGGGTGAGTACGAGCGCCGCGACAAATAAGATCCAGGGTCGCTGTTGGCCCCCTTCACGACACCAGGGCCGCTCCGGCAATCGTCCGCAGGAGCGGCCTTGTGTCGTGAAAGGGGCACCGCAGCGGCGCCGGTTTCTGGGTCACCTGGTGGTCTGATAAAAAATTTTCCATGGCAAACCTTGTAATTGAATATGACGGCCTCATGTATGTGGTCACCGCAAGGTTTCTGGTGGTGACACCAGACATTACACAGGTGGTTCGCTCCAAGCGGGCCACTCCCGGCTACGCCGGATCGTATCAACCCGCCGGTGTCGACACCGGCCGATGAAAACCACAATTTGGGAGAGATCGACAATGAAGCTTCGTCCTCTGCATGACCGCGTAGTCATCCGTCGCAGCGAAGAAGAATCGAAAACCGCTGGCGGTATCGTCCTGCCGGGTTCGGCCGCTGAAAAACCAAACCGCGGCGAAGTTGTTGCCGTCGGCACCGGTCGCATCCTGGACAACGGCGAAGTTCGCGCGCTGGCCGTGAAAGTGGGTGACAAAGTGGTTTTCGGCCCTTACTCGGGCAGCAACACCGTGAAAGTCGATGGCGAAGACCTGCTGGTCATGGCCGAGAACGAAATCCTCGCCGTTGTCGAAGGCTGATTTCCCCGACTTCCCGTTACTCCAAAGAATTCCAAGGATTAAACGATCATGGCTGCTAAAGACGTAAAATTCGGCGATTCCGCCCGTAAGAAAATGCTGGTTGGTGTCAACGTTCTGGCTGACGCGGTAAAAGCGACCCTGGGCCCGAAAGGCCGTAACGTTGTCCTGGCCAAGAGCTTCGGCGCTCCGACCATCACCAAAGACGGTGTTTCGGTTGCCAAGGAAATCGAACTGAAAGACGCCTTCGAAAACATGGGCGCCCAGTTGGTCAAAGAAGTGGCTTCCAAGGCCAACGACGCTGCCGGTGACGGCACCACCACCGCCACCGTTCTGGCTCAGGCCATCGTCAACGAAGGCCTGAAGGCCGTCGCTGCCGGCATGAACCCGATGGACCTCAAGCGCGGCATCGACAAGGCCACCGCTGCCATCGTCGCCGAGCTGAAGAACCTGTCCAAGCCATGCGCTGACTCCAAGGCCATCGCCCAGGTAGGTACCATCTCCGCCAACTCCGACACCTCCATCGGTGAAATCATCGCCGAAGCCATGGAAAAAGTCGGCAAAGAAGGCGTG
>CAZANT010000425.1:0-2084 GCA_964486575.1 uncultured Burkholderiaceae bacterium
GGAAGCCAAACACCCGGCCGCCAACGCGTTTTTGTCGGGCGTGCTTGCGGTGGCGATTGCATCTCCCTGCACCGCACCTTTCATGGGCGCCTCGCTCGGCTTTGCGGTTGGCCTGCCGGCCCCGCAGGCCTTGCTGGTATTTGCTGCCATTGGCGTGGGCATGGCCATGCCTTACCTCGCCGCCAGCTTGGTACCTGCGGTGGCCCGCCTGTTGCCGCGACCGGGCGCATGGATGGACACCTTCCGCAAACTGATGGCGTTCCCGATGTTTGCCACCGTGGCGTGGCTGGTGTGGGTGCTGGGGCAGCAAAGTGGCATTGACGGTGCGGCCGCGCTGCTGGTGCTCTTGGTCCTGCTCAGCATGGTGGCCTGGGCCTTCACACTGACTGGCCGCTCACGGGCCCTAATTGCTACATTTTCCATAGCAATGCTCGCAGCAAGCACATGGGCTCTAGGCCCCAAAGTCACTGAATTGGCAGCCACAGGCCCCGCCAGTACCACCCCGGGCCGCTGGCAGACCTGGGAACCCGGCCGGGTCGAGCAGATTGTGGCCAGCGGTCAGCCGGTGTTTGTTGACTTCACCGCCGCCTGGTGCGTGACCTGCCAGTACAACAAGAAAACCACGCTGGCCGACGCTGAGGTGCTCGCCGACTTGGATGCCAAAAAGGTCGCTTTGCTGCGCGCCGACTGGACCCGGCGTGACCCGGCCATCACCGCCGCGCTGGCCAACCTGGGCCGCAATGGCGTGCCGGTGTATGTTCTTTATGCCCCCGGCAAAGCGCCGGTGGTGATGTCTGAAATCTTGAGCGTCGCCGATGTGCGCGCCCGGATTGCCCAACTCTGAAACCCTGCTGAAAGGATTCGCCATGATTGTTCGCAGAACCCTGTTGTCCGCATCCTTCGCTTTGGCCGGCGCCGCGTTGCTGGCTGGCACCGCCGTGGCTCAAACAGCCGCCGTGGGTCAGGCTGCGCCCGACTTCACGGCGGTAGACACGGCGGGCAAAACGGTCAAGCTCAGTGACTTCAAAGGCAAGCACGTGGTGCTGGAGTGGACGAACCCCGGCTGCCCGTTTGTGGTGAAGCATTACGGCTCGGGCAACATGCAGGCCCTGCAGAAAGAGTTCACCGGCAAAGGCGTGGTGTGGCTCGCCGTGAACTCCACCGAGACTGGCAGCGCCGACTACAAAAAGCCGGCCGACCTGGCCGCCTGGATGGCGCAACAAAAGGCCGCGCCCACCGCCACGCTGATGGACGAAAAAGGCACGGTGGGCAAAGCCTATGCCGCCCGTACCACGCCGCACATGTACATCGTCGACCCCAAAGGCACGCTGGTCTATGCTGGAGGCATTGACAGCATTCCCTCGGCGAACGCCAAAGACATTGCAACAGCCACCAATTACGTGAAACAGGGCCTGAACGAAGCGCTGGCCGGCAAACCCATCAGCGCGGCCAGCACCAAGCCCTACGGCTGCTCAGTGAAGTACGCGGGCTGAGCCCCACGCAAGCACCCGGCTAAACTGGCCGGATGAGCAGCATCAGCGACCTGCGCCGCATCCTCGGCGCCAACAAGACCATCGCGGTGGTGGGCCTGTCGCCGCAATGGCACCGGCCCAGTTTTTTTGCTGCCAAGTACATGCAGGCGCACGGTTACCGCATCGTGCCCATCAACCCCAGCGCTAGGGAAATCTTGGGTGAGCGCAGCTACGCCAGCGTGACCGAAGCGGCGCAGCATGTCGCCATCGACATGGTGGACTGCTTTCGCAAAACAGAAGACATCGGCCCGCTTGCAGACGAGGCGATTGCGGTTGGCGCCAAGTGCCTGTGGCAGCAGATCGGCGTGCTGAACCATGGTGCGGCGGCCAAAGCACAAGCCGCCGGGCTGGACGCGGTGATGGACCGGTGCGTGAAGATTGAACATGCAAGGTTGTACGGCGGACTCGGGTGGTTTGGCGTCAATACGCGCGTCATCTCATCGAAGCGACCGCAGCAGTTGCCGTACTGATATGCGCCCCACGTTCGTCACTTTGCGTAATTCGCTGCCCCCCGACGAGCCCGCGAACGATTTGGCGCGGACCGGCGATTGA
>CAZANT010000426.1:0-2061 GCA_964486575.1 uncultured Burkholderiaceae bacterium
ATTCACCAGCGCCACCCAACGCGCGTGCGGCCAGATCGCCACCAGCGCCCAGACCAGGGTGGCCACCAGCAACACTATGTCCACACAGGCCAGCACATTGCTGCGCAGGCCGACCTGGATGGGCGTGAACACCAGGTTGAAGACCACGTTCAGCAAAAACGGCAGCAGCACCATGAGGGGCAGGTCTTTTTTGAAATACAGCCACACCACGTAACCGTAGCTGACCAGGATCACCAGGTACAACACCGCCCACACCGGGCCAAACAGCCAGGCAGGTGGCGCGAACGCGGGCTTGATCAGACTGGCATACCAACCGGCGGTGTCCATGGGGCGGGGCTTTCTTCAGCCGCACAGGCGGCGACAGGGGGCTGGAGGTCCAGCAGACGCCGGCCCACTTCGGTTGGGTCGTTGCTGGTGCGTACGGCATCGTAGGCGATTTTCGCTTCGGGGTGCGCGCGGCGCAGGTGGTTGAGCCACTGCTTGAGCCGGCCGGCCGAATGTTTGGGCGCCACGTGCAGTTGCACCAGGTGCCAGTAGGCCACCAGCAACGCCAACAGGTCGTGCCACGGTAAGGACGTGGGCACACGGCCAGCGTCGGCCGCCAGAATCGCCAGCGCCAGCCCGGGGTCGCTCACCATGCCCCGGCCCAACATCAGATCCTGGCAGCCACTGACTTCGCGGCAACGCTGCGCGTCCGCCACCGACCAGATTTCGCCATTGGCCACTACTGGCACCGGGACGGCGGCGCGGATCTCGGCAATGCATTCCCAGTACGCTGGCGGGCGGTAGCCGTGCGCCTTGGTGCGGGCGTGCACCACCAGTTCGGCCGCCCCGCCCTGGGCGAGCGCCTGGGCACAGTCCAGCATGCGCGCGGTGTCGTTGAAGCCCAGCCGCATCTTGGCCGACACGGGCATCTCGGCCGGCACCGCGCGCCGCACCGCGCCCACAATGTCGGCCAACAGCGTCGGCTCGTCCAGCAGCACGGCCCCACCGCGATGGCGATTGACCTGTTTGGCCGGGCAACCGAAGTTGAGGTCAATTCCCGCCGGACCCAAGGCGGCCAGCCGCGCCGCGTTCTCTGCCAGGCAGGTGGGGTCCGACCCCAGCAATTGAGCTCGAACCGGCACACCGGACCGGGTGCGCCCACCATTCAACAACTCTGGCACGATGCGGGTGAAGACCCGGTTGGGCAGGAGTTGGTCGGTGATGCGGATGAACTCGGACACACAGCGGTCGATGCCACCGACACGGGTCAGGATGTCGCGCAGCGTGTGGTCAAGCAGCCCCTCCATCGGGGCGAGCAGCAACATGCTCAGTAGCTGCCCATGTAGTCCTTCTTGCCCACTTCCAGCCCGTTGTGCCGCAAGATGGCGTACGCGGTGGTGATGTGGAAGAAGAACTGCGGCAAGCCGTACCCGAGCAAATAGTTCTGGCCCGCAAAGGTCCGCTCGCGCGCGGTGCCGGGCTGGATCACCACCTGCCGTGCCTCGCTCCCATCGATCTGCTCAGGCGTGAAGCTGGTCAGCAACGCCAGCACCTTGGCGATGCGGCCCTGGCATTCGGCAAAGGTCTGGTCGGTGCCTTCGTAGACAGGCACCTCCTGCCCGGCCAGCCGCGACGAGATGCCCTTGGCAAAGTCGCAGGCAATCTCTACCTGGCGGTTCAAGGGCAGCATGTCAGGGAACAACCGCGCCTGCAGCAGCACGGTGGGCTCAATCTTGCGGGCTGTTGCGTGGGCTTCGGCCTTGGTCAACAGGTGGGACAGGCTGCCCAGCATCTGCTGGAGCACAGGAACAGACGCGGCGTACATCGAAATCGGCATGGGGAGGTCCAATACAAAGGCGTTGCCCAGGCGCACCGTGCGCGCGAGCAGAAGTGCCTGAGTCTAGGGCCTCCGCCGTCAGGCTGCCGGCGGCTTTGTCTGGGGCGGGCGAGGCAAAGGCTTGTAGAAACTGCCCACCAACTGGGTGTGTTCGATGACGTAGCTGCGGAACTTGCTAAGCAGTACTTTGTCGGGCTTGCACTGACGCGCGGCGCGCCAGAAGCTGTCGAGCGTGCCCT
>CAZANT010000427.1:0-2032 GCA_964486575.1 uncultured Burkholderiaceae bacterium
CCCTTCTCCATCTCCTTGCTGCTGACCTCGAAGTCAATGCCCAGGATCTGCTGCGCGGCCATGTCACGCACGGCAGACCGCGCAGTCTTGGACAGCGGGCCTTCGGACTTGGTACGCGGCTCGCCCATGAGCTTGCCGACCATCGATGCACGGAATCGAACTTGCATCACGCACCCTGCCCGTCGGCCATCGCCGCAGCCTTGCGCATCTGGCCGAAATCCCTTGACCACTGGCCGCGCTGCTTGTTGTTCAACGTGCCCCACCACTTCGTGAGCGCAGCCATGCCTTGCATTGCGGCATCGTGGCCGGCTTGAAGAACCGGATCTGCGTCGGCCTCTTGCCGCTCGCCATCGCTGCCGTTCTGCTGGCGTTGCCCGCCGTCGTTGTCGTCTTCTTGCTCCGACAGTCCGAGAATGGCCTTCAGGGTGTACCGCTCCAGGTAGGTCACGGTACTGGCGCGCTCTTGGATCTTGTTCTTGGCGCCGCCAGAGTCGGGCGGGCCGCCCATCGAGACCGATTCGGAGTACCCGCCGATGTGCTTCAGCGTGCAGGTGACCTCGATCCAGTCCTTGTCGTCCTTGGTCAGCTTCCACGATGCCGACAGACCGTGCCTCGACAGGGCCGGCGTTGCAGCGTTGACCACGGCGAACAGCTCGGCGTACTTCTTCCCGCTCAGGGGACCGGCCGTCACATCGCGGTTTTTGATGATCACCACGGCCTCGGCTTTGAAGGCGGCGAACGCCTCGTTGTACGCCTTGCGGGCCTCGTTCGTTTCCCACCGCTCCATGAGGCCCATGAGCTTCTCGACGTACTCCAGCGGGGCGCCGCGCTCGACGGCAACCTGCAGCAGATAGGCAGGGCTCGCGGGCTGGATCGGCGCGACAGCAGCCAGCGGTTGCGCGGGCTTCTCGTTGTCGATCAGTTCCAGGGCAGTTTGTTCGGCCACGGCATTCATTGCTTGCTCTCCTTCAGTTGAGCCTTCATTGTCTCGGCTCTGTGCGTGCTAGGCTAATTGGTTTGTCCTATCAGAACTGCGGTTTGCATAGCCTGCTGTTTCGTCCGGCAATAGCACAGGCCGAGCACTGGTAACCCCATTGCTTGCATGCCCCTTGCGGGGTAGCGCCTCGCTCGCGCGGTCGATTCGTCTTCCGGGCGTCCGTGTCGTGGACCAGTCGATTCCAGCTTGCTGCCCGTTTGTGGTGGTCGCTCGACAACGCCACCTGCGCCGGCCTGTGAGTACAGCGCACCCGTTGACCCGGGCCAGGTGTGCGCCTCTGTGCAGTGGGGCCGTCAACGCGGGGCCGTCTTGCTGCGTCACTCCCGGCATCTGCGGCGGGGGGAACGAAAAAGCCCGTTGAGTGGGCCGGCTCGATCCGTGGGCGGGGGCTACACGGATGACCCTTTCGGGCCGCGAACCGGACCGCTCAACGGGCCGTTCTGGTGTCATCTAGGCCCCCGCCCAATGACGCTTTGATGATAGCGGGTCGGGGCGGGGTGTCAAGTACAATCCTGCGCCAAGCTCTCATGCACGTTGTCCCAGAACATCCGGTCGCCAACGTGAAGCAAGAAGCCCTCGCCCATCATGTCGCCGCCAGTGCTCACGATGTGCGCCGCGCATGTCCACGCCTTCGCGGTGTCAACATCATCGGGAGTGGACCGCTCAATCTTTTCCAGCGCCAGCAGGTGCGGGCACTCGCGTGTGTTCACGCCTTTGCAGCACGTTAGGTGGTTGTCCGTCACCGGCACCGGGGCCTGCATGCTGCATTGCTGGTGCGTTTGCGGCAGGGCCTTCTCGCGCTCGGCCTTGAACAGCATCACCATGCGCGGCACCTCATCGGCCATTGTCTTGGCGTCGTACATGAAGCGCGTCTTCCGCCACTCGTTGCCGGCCGCTCGTCGCTCGTCGCTGTGCCGGTTCACGGCAACATGCCATTCGTGGCTCAGCGGGTATTTCAACCGTTCCATATCTCATCTCTCTTGCGTGTTGCGATGGAAGAACTGTACCGACGCCAAGCCACGGCCGCCAATCGTT
>CAZANT010000428.1:0-2028 GCA_964486575.1 uncultured Burkholderiaceae bacterium
TGGGCCAGGCCCAGGGGCGCGGGCTCAGTTGTTTAAGCAGCATGCCGCCAATCAGCGCGGCCAAAGGCGCGGAGCCGCCGAAGTGCGCTGCGAGTGCTGCGCCCGCCGCGATCAGCGCCAGCAGCAAGATGGCGGTGTTCTCACTGGTCGGGCTCATGACGCGCAGCGCCGAACGCAGCGCCAACGCCAACAGGCCGCCCACCACCAGGGACAGGCCCAGCACCAGCACCACCGGGTAAATGGTGGCCACCAGTCCCACCTCCGACTGCTCCATCAGCCCCGCCTTGGCGCTGCCCAGTGTCAGTGCGTACAGGGTGCCCAGGGTGGAGAGCACAATGGCGCGCTCCGTCACCGGGCCGGCGGCGCGGGTGTCGAGCATGACCCGTGTCAGCACCGCCGGCGAGGCCACCATCGCGATCAGCGCCAGCGGCGCCGACACGTTGGCCTCCAGGCCCAGCAAACGCATCATCACGTACACCGCGATGAAGGTCAGTACCGACTCGGCCAGGCTTTGCAGCAGCACCATGGGGTTGTGGCGGAACCAGCGCAGCGGAATCCGCCCACCGGCCTCAAACAGCACCACGGCCACGGCGAGTTCCAGCAAAAACAGGCCAATGCCCTGCAGTGGCCAGATGGCGCCGCTGAAGCCGGCCAAGCCGGCAAAGGTGCCCACCAATGAATAGCCGACCACCTTGGGCAAGCCACTGTAGCGTTGAATCAAGTGGCCAGCGGCAGCCGCCAGCGCCAACAGCAGCGACCACTGCAGCGTGGGCAGCCCGGCCGAAGGCCGCAGCCAGTTGGCCCAGTCCGACCAGATGGCCAGCAGTTCATTCATGTGTTGTGTCCTTTTGGTCTGGGCACCGCGACCGGTCCGTGGCCGGTGGGTGCGCCCGTCTGCAGCATGCCGCAGGGGCAGGGCGCCGGCCGCTCTCTGACAGGGCGGCGCGGCAAGGGTCACAGGAATTTACACGCTGGCGCGGCGTTGGCTTGTAGGACAGCGCCCACAATCCCGCCCAGTGCCCTTCTCAGTGGCTGGGGCCGGGCACAAAGAAGGTCTTGGGTTCGCTGCGCACCCGCGCCCAGATGGCCGAACGGATGCGGGCCCGGTCCACACCGCTGACGTTGTGCGCTTGCAGTGCCAGCCGGAAGGCCAGGTAGAAACTCACGCCGAGGTTGAGCGCCCCAATCACCGGGATGGCGGCCACCGCCCACCACAGGGCGGGCTCACGCAACACCTCCCAGCCCAGTGCCGTGCCCGCTGCGGCCAACTGGCCCGACGACAGCGTGACGTGGCGCGCCTGCAAGCCGAGCGCAAAGAACTCGGCGAACGCCGGCACCAGCCCGAGCATGAATCCGAGGGCGATGTTGGAGGCAAAACCTGAGATATTCAGCCGCATGAACCGCGACCAGCGGGCCGCCCTGGCTTCGCCCAGTACAGCGGTGATGCGCGGGTTGTAGCGCATGGCCGAGCCCATGCGGTGCAGCACAAACCAGTTTTCTGCCCAGCCGGCCAGCAGGCTGGCGGTGAACAGCAGCACGCCAGTGAAGGCCGCAAACAGCGGCGTCGGTCCGAGCAAGGTGAGCGATTCCAGCACATGGTGGGCTTCTTTCGCGTCGATCATGGAGCGTCCGAGGCCGAACGACATGGCCACGCTGGCCAGCACCACCACCGGCACCACCACGCCCACGTTGCCCAACACTGCCGCCACCTGCGAACGCACCAGGTGGGTGACCTCGTCGACAAACTCGGTCACGGCCGCGCCGGTGCCCAGGTCTTTCAGCTTGGCGGCCATCGCGGGAGCGGTCATGGCAGGCTGTTTGGTGGCCAGCGTGCAGTGCAGCAGCTGGATGACGACGAAGCTGGTGGCGTACATCAGCCCTGCCCAGAAGCCGCCCCAAAACGCGCCCAGCCCGAGGCCAGCCAGCACAAACTTGAGCCACGTGGTCACGGCGGTGAGTGCGCCGCCACCGGCGGCCTTGCGCAGCATGGCGGCGTATTCGGTGCGGGTGCGGGTGATGTAGTTTTCG
>CAZANT010000429.1:0-2010 GCA_964486575.1 uncultured Burkholderiaceae bacterium
CCCAGGTCACGGCCACGTCTTCGGCGTACAGGTAGATCTTGGCGCCGAAGCCGCCGCCCACGTCGGGCGCGATCACGCGCACCTTGTGCTCGGGCAGGCCCATGACGAAGGCGGTCATGAGCAGGCGCTCGACGTGCGGGTTCTGGTTGGCCACGTAGAGCGTGTACTCGTCGTTGGCACGGTTGTAGGCGCCAATGGCCGAGCGTGGCTCGATCGGGTTGGGGGCCAGGCGGTTGTTGACCAGGTCGATCTTCGTCACGTGCGCGGCGTTGGCGAAGGTGGCGTCGGTGGCTGCCTTGTCACCGATGGCCCACTTGTAGCAGTGGTTGTCGGGGGCGGCATCGTGCAGGGCGGGGGCGCCGGCCTTCATGGCGTCGCGCACGTCCACCACGGCGGCCAGAGGCTCGTAGTCCACCTCCACCAGTTCGGCCGCATTGCGGGCGTTCTCCAGCGTGTCGGCAATGACGATGGCCACATGGTCACCCACGTAACGCACCTTGCCCTGGGCCAGCACCGGGTGCGGCGGCTCCTTCATGGGCTGGCCGTCGGTGTCGGTGATCAGCCAGCCGCAGGGCAGGCCGGCGATGTTGTCCCGGGCCAGGTCCTGACCGTCGAACACGCCCACCACACCGTCAGCGGCCAGCGCGGCGGTCTTGTTGATGGAGCGGATGGCGGCGTGCGCATGCGGCGAGCGCACGAACACCGCGTGGCGCATGTTGGCCAGGGTGATGTCGTCGGTGTACTGACCGGCGCCGGTGAGGAACCGGTAGTCCTCCTTGCGGCGCAGGGGCTCCCCGATGTGGGGCAGCTTGGCGAAGTCGATGGCTCCCATGGTGGTATCTCCTTCAGGCGGTCATGCTGGCGGCGCCCTGCTGCACGGCGCGCACGATGTTCTGGTAGCCGGTGCAGCGGCAGATGTTGCCCTCCAGACCTTCGCGGATCTGGGCCTCGGTGGCGCCGGGGTGGGTCTTGCACAGGTGCACGGCGCTCATGACCATGCCGGGGGTGCAGAAGCCGCATTGAAGGCCGTGGCACTCCTTGAAGGCGGCCTGCATCGGGTGCATGGTGCCGTCGGGGGCGGCCAGGCCTTCGATGGTGGAAATGCTGGCGCCGGCCATCTGGCCGACCAGCACGTTGCACGATTTCACCGCGCGGCCATCCACCAGCACGGTGCAGGCACCGCATTGCGCGGTGTCGCAACCCACATGGGTGCCGGTGAGCTTGAGGTGTTCGCGCAGGGCCTGCACCAGCAGGGTGTTGGCGGCGGCATCAATCGTCACGGCTTTGCCGTTGACGGTCATCTGGACGGGCATGGCTGTCTCCTGTGTGTCCGGGGTTGTCGACAGCGCCGAGTGAATCACGCCGATTACCGCCCGAATTACGTGCAAACCCTTAATTCACACCCCGATTCCGATTCATTCTCAATTTGCTACAGATGCCCGTTGAATTGGGTTATGAATTAAATCCGCAGGTCCAATTCAATTCCAATCTGATTAGGTGTGGCGAAATTGCATACGTGAAATGGCGTGCGCGGTTCCGCCGCTGCCGGCTACCGGCCGGACGATCCTTGGGGCGCTGGGGGCGTGTCTCAAAGTGAGACTTTTTGGATGGCCCCCGGGGTATTCGGGGTAAACCCTGAAGAAGAAAGGGCCTTGTCCCCGAACAATCGTATGAAGAGATCCGCATAAGCAGCCGCCCGGAGCGGTCTCTGCCCCACTCTGGAGACACAGATGCAAAAAATCCTTCACATCAACCCGGACAAGTGCACTGGCTGCCTGCAGTGCGAGATGGCGTGTTCCTTCGAGAACTACGGCACCTATGCCACGTCCAAGTCGCGCATCAAGGTGTTCGACTTCCACCACACGGGCAAGAAGGTGCCGTACACCTGCACCCAGTGCGACGAGGCCTGGTGCCTGCACGCATGCCCGGTGGAGGCGATCACGGTGGACAAGGCGACCGGCGCCAAGGTGGTGAACGAGACCACCTGCGTGGGTTGCAAGGTCTGCACCA
>CAZANT010000430.1:0-2000 GCA_964486575.1 uncultured Burkholderiaceae bacterium
GGCAGCCAGCTCAAGGACCCGTCGCCAGCCGCCCTGCAGCGGCTCAGTGCCCTGGAAGACACGGTTAAAACCTGGCTGCCTCAGGCCATTCCGCTCAGCGTGGCGGACGTGCTGCGCCTGGCCGCCAACGAGCAGCCAGCACCCCAGGACCTCAACACCCATCTCGCTGAATTGGCCCAGGCCGCGCTGGACGCCCTGCTCGACGCCCGAGCACGTGAAGGCGATAAGCTGGTCAGCATGCTGCTGGATCGGCTGGCTTCGCTGCGCGAACTCGCCGCCCGTGCCAGCCCGCTGGTGCCTCAATTGGTGGCCCAGCAGCGCGACCGTTTTCTCGAGCGATGGCAGGAAACACTGGCAGTGGCAGGTGGCGGCGTCAGCGCCGAGGCAGCACAAGACCGCGCCCTCACCGAAGCCACAGCGTTTGCTATCCGCATTGATGTGGCAGAAGAAATCACCCGTCTCAGCGCCCATTTGGATGAAGTGGAGCGCCTGCTCACTCAGGGCGGTGAACTGGGCAAGCGGCTGGACTTCCTGATTCAGGAAATGCACCGCGAGGCCAACACGCTGGGCTCCAAATCGGCGGCGTTGGAACTGACCCGCATTTCGGTCGACATGAAGGTGTTGATCGAGCAAATGCGCGAGCAAGTGCAAAACATCGAATGAGGCGCCGCCATGGACTACCCCGGTAACCTCTTTGTGGTGGCTGCCCCCAGCGGGGCTGGCAAATCCAGCCTGGTGAAGGCACTCAAAGCGCAAGACGATCAGGTCCAACCCTCGGTCTCCCACACAACACGCCCACCGCGCGGCCAGGAGCAGCACGGGCGCGAGTATTTTTTTGTGAACGATGCCAGCTTCGACCAGATGGTGCTGGACAACCAGTTCGTCGAGTGGGCCCACGTGCACGGTCGGCGTTACGGCACCTCCCGAGAAGCGATCGAAAGCCGCATCGCGGCTGGCGGCGACGTGGTGCTGGAAATCGACTTCCAGGGCGCACTGCAAATCAAACGGCTGTTTGCCAACGCGGTGCTTGTGTTCATCCTGCCGCCCAGCTGGGAAGAATTGCGGGCGCGTTTGGAACGCCGGGGTGAAGACAGCCCAGAGGTCATTGAGGTCCGGCTGAAGAACGCTGCGGTGGAGATGGCACAGGCTCAAGAATTTGACTTCGTTATAATCAATGAGTTATTTGAAGTTGCGTTGAACGATTTAAAAGCCATTGTTCATGCGCAGCGGCTCAAATTCACGGCCCAGCGCCGTGCCCGGGCCGCCACGTTTGCCGCCCTCAATATTGTTTGACACCGTTGCCCCTTCTGGAGAGCTCATGGCCCGCATTACCGTTGAAGACTGCCTGGAAAAAATCCCCAACCGCTTTCAGTTGGTGCTCGCCGCCACCTACCGCGCCCGGATGCTGGGTCAAGGCCATGCCCCGAAGGTCGAAAGCAAAAACAAACCTTGCGTGACCGCCTTGCGCGAAATCGCCGACGGCAAAATCGGCCTTGAAATGCTGAAAAAGGTTCCCGGCTGATTGGCCTTTGACCGCCGATAAAAAGCACCGCAAGTCGGTGCTTTTTTCATGGTCGCCTGCCGTTCCCGCACGGACGCGCTAAAGTGGGTTCATGAAAGTGTCAACAAGGACGGCGCCCGCCAAATCCCAACCCCTCCATCCGGCAGCGGCCAATGCAGCGGCCGCAAGTTTTGCCGCGCTCACCGCCAAGCTCGACTACCTGGAGGCGGCAGACATTGAACAGGTGCGTCAGGCCTACCGCTTTGCCGACGAAGTGCACCTTGGCCAGTTGCGCAACAGCGGTGAGCCCTACATCACCCACCCGATTTCGGTCACCCAGCAGTGCGCTGAGTGGAAGCTGGATGCCCAGGCCCTGATGGCCGCGCTGCTGCACGATGTGATCGAGGACTGCGGCATTAGCAAGGCCGAGGTGATCGAGCGGTTTGGTGCACCGGTGGCCGATCTGGTCGACGGGCTGACCAAGCTTGACAAGCTGCAG
>CAZANT010000431.1:0-1999 GCA_964486575.1 uncultured Burkholderiaceae bacterium
CTGGTTCACTTTCTTGCCGTCGTTCTTGTTCATTCTGGCGGGCGGGCCGCTGGTCGAGTCCACCCACGGCAAGCTCGGCTTCACCGCGCCGCTCACCGCCATCACCGCCGCGGTGGTGGGCGTAATTGCCAGCCTGGCGCTGTTCTTCATTGGCCACACCGTCTTCGTCGACGGCGCCGGGCCGTGGTGGGCGCGGGTGGATGGGGGTGCATTGGCGATCGCGCTGGGTGCCGCGGCGGCGCTGTTCCGCTTCAAGGTGGGGGTGATCCCAGTGATTGGTGCGTGCGCGCTGGCCGGCTGGCTGCTGAAAACCATTGCCGCCTGACATGCCAGAATTTCGGCATGCCGAAATTCGCCGCCAACCTGAGCCTGATGTACACCGAGGCGCCCTTTCTGGACCGCTTTGCCCTGGCCGCGCGCGACGGCTTCAAAGCGGTTGAGTTTTTGTTCCCCTACGCCTGGCCCGCCGCCGAGATCAAGGCCCAGCTTGACGCTTTTGGCTTGCAGCAAGTGCTCTTCAACGCCCCGCCTGGCGGTGCCGACTTTGCTGCGATGCAAACCGCTTGGGAGCGTGGCGAACGCGGCACCGCCGCCTTGCCCGGCCGCGAGGCCGAGTTCCGCGCCGGTATGGCCTACGCGCTGCACTACGCGCAGCAGCTGGATTGCACCCAGGTGCATATGCTGTCGGGCACTTTGCCGCTGGGCATGGAGCGGGAAGCATTGAAGCCGCTGGTGGTGGCCAACCTGCAATGGGCGGCGGCCGAAGCCGCCAAGTACGGCGTGACGCTGCTGCTGGAAGGCATCAACCAGCGCGACATGCCGCGATACTTCATCAACCGGCAAGACCACGCGCACGAGCTGGTGGCGGCCGTGGGCTCGCCCAACCTCAAGGTGCAGATGGACCTGTACCACTGCCAGATCGTCGAGGGCGACGTGGCCATGAAGCTGCGCAAGTACCTGCCCGCGGGCCATGTGGCGCACATCCAGATCGCCAGCGTGCCCGCGCGGCAGGAACCCGACGGCGGCGAACTGCACTACCCCTACCTGCTTGCTTTGCTGGACGAGCTGGGCTACACCGGCTGGGTGGGCTGCGAGTACCGGCCCCGGCTGGGCACGCAACCGGGCGGCACCTCGGCCGGGCTGGCTTGGCGTGCGGCTTGGGTATGAGCCAGATTGCTATGATTTATATAGCTGTATTGCAAGGATGCGCCAGGGCTTGAGTTCGATTTGGCGTAAAAGTTACTCCCAAACACCTCCCAAAGCCCCCCCAACGCCTCAAAAAACAGCCCCTGAATGCCCTTCACCCTCTTTGCTGCCGCCCACAGCGAACTGCTGCTTAAAAAAAGCCGCTTCCTCGGCTGCGTGCAACCGGTGGCCGACCGCCCTGCCGCACAGGCCGTGGTGGCCGCGCTCTGGCGCCAGCACCCCACCGCCTCCCACATCTGCTGGGCGCTGATGGCGGGTGGCCAGTCGGCGGCGGTGGACGACGGCGAACCCGGCGGCACCGCCGGCCGGCCGATGCTGGAGGTGCTGCGCCACCAAGACCTCGACGGCGTGCTGGCCACCGTGGTGCGCTACTACGGCGGCGTCCAGCTCGGCGCTGGCGGGCTGGTGCGCGCCTACACCGACAGCGTGGCCCAGGCGCTGCTGCACGTGCCCAAGGTGCGGCTGCAACGCCTGCAGACCCTGCACTGCGCCGTGCCCTACGCGCTCGAAGGCCTGCTCCGCCGCGAGCTGGACGCGGCCGGCGCCACCCTGCTGGCAGCCCGCCATGGCACGCTGGTGGAAGCCACCTTCAGCCTGCCCGAAAGCGACGCGCCCCGGCTGGTGGCGCGCCTGAACGAGGCCGGGCAAGGCCGGCTGGTGTGGCCTGACGCCTGAGCCTTCATCGGTAAGAGCCCAAGGCAACTTGTAAGCTTCTAGCGCGTGAATGCGACAGATGGGTGAATCCAGCCCGCAATTCCCCGCGTTATCTCCACAGGGCCACGCCATTCAACGG
>CAZANT010000432.1:0-1992 GCA_964486575.1 uncultured Burkholderiaceae bacterium
CAACCAGCGCTCCATTGGCTATGACATCGGGCTGCTGCACAGCTTCTGAGGCCACAAGAATAGCCAGGCCGAAAGGCTTGGCTGGTTAGCGAGAGTAGCAAGGATTGGAGAGACTCCATTTCGCCGCCGGTAGCCAAGCCGGCGGCTTTTTCATGGCGACTACAACGCCAGTCCGTGCGTGCGCGTGGGGTGCTCCAGCGTGTGGGCGATCAGGCGCAGCGCCTGTTCGCACTGGTGGCGGTCCAGCGGGCCACCCAGACACACCCGCACCGCGTCGGGCGGGTTGTTGTCGGTGCTGAAGGCGGCACTGCCCACCACACCCACCCCATTGGCGCGCAGGTAGGCCGCAAACTCCGCCACGTGGCTGCCCCTGGGCAGGGGCAGCCAGAAATGAAAGCCTTCGGGTTGGGCTTGGTACGTATGGTGGCTCAGGTAACGCTCCACCATGGCCTGGCGCGCCATGGACTCTTGCTGAATGCCCAGCCGCATGGCTTCCGCCGTGCCATCCACCACCAGGCGGGTGGCCATGGCCGATGTGATGGGCGAAGCCATAACGGTGCTGGCGCGCAACGCGCCCGCGAGCCGCTTGGCCTGACGCTCGGTGGGTGCGCGAACGTAGGCGGTGCGCAGGCCGGCGCCAAAACATTTGGAAAAGCCGCTGACGTAGTACGTGATCTCGGGCGCCAGCGAAGCCAGCGACGCTGGCATGGTGCGCGGCAACATGCCGTAGGCGTCGTCTTCGATCAGCGGCACGCTGTACCTCAGGGCCACGTCGGCCAGCGCCTCACGCCGCGCGCGTGGCATGGTGGCGGTGGTGGGGTTTAGCAAAGTGGGGTTGCAGTACAGCGCCTGTGGGTGCAATGTTTTGCAGATGTCCTCAAACGCATCCACGATCAAACCATCTTCGTCCACCGGCACCCCATGGAGCCGCAATCCAAACTGCACCGCCATCGCCTTCATGCCCGGGTAGGCCAGGGACTCCACACACACCAGGCCGCCAGGACTGACCAGTTCCGACATTAACGCCGCCAACACGCTGTGGATCCCTGGTGCCACCAGCACCTGCTCGGGGTTGCAGTCGGGTACGCGGGAGCGCAGCCAGGAGGCGGCCACCTCCCGCTCGTGGGGTGTGCCACCGAAATCCTGGTAACGCAACAGGTCATGCCAATCGGTCTGCGCGAACAACTGCGTCATGCTGGAACGCAGGCGGGCCTGCAAAGCCGGGTCGTCGGGCTCAGGCGGCATGTTCATGCTCATCTCCGCACCACCGCCGCCACGCAGAGGCAAGGTCGGCGTGGTGCCTCTGACGAAGCTGCCCATGCCTGCGTGCGCATCGATCAACCCGCGTTTGCGGGCTTCGCCGTAACCGCGTGCCACCGTGGTGTAGTTCAGGCTGAGCTCGTCGGCCAGTTGCCTGAGTGGCGGCAGGCGATCGCGTGCGGTCAGGCGGCCGCTGCGCACGTCCTCGGCGATCAGGTCAGCGATGAGCAAATAGGCCGGTTGGTCCGACGTTTCAAGCTGGCTGAGCCAGTGCCGGGGAACTGTTTTCATGGGGCCTCGTTACATGGTTGATTGCATGTCAACGGGGCAATTGATTGCATATTTTGTGCCATTGAAAACTGAACTGACCGCCGCTCAATGCACTGAAATCTACCGTTATCACGTGCGGTCTCACCAGCCAGAACCAAAAGGGTGCGCCTTGGAAGGCGCATCTTGGTGCGGCGTCGCAGCCGGTGTTGACCGCATGGTTTTCGGCACACCCATGCGATCAATTCATGACGCCACCCAATCAACTTGGTACCACCGCAATGGTTGCACCTTGATCGCATCGCCCCAGCCCAAGACTCACCCTCACCGGGGCGAGATGGCACGGTCGATGCTTTGATGGAAGAGCGCATTCACCCCTTGTTCATTCATCAACCCTCACCTGGAGACCTCCCATGCCCAAAGTCACCAAGCCCGCCAACGCCAAAGGCGACTTCCTCGTCGACT
>CAZANT010000433.1:0-1992 GCA_964486575.1 uncultured Burkholderiaceae bacterium
GGCTCCGGCTTGTGGAATAAAGTTGCCTGTGCCAGCAACAAACCCCGGAATGTCCCCGGTCAACGAGCCGAACTGGCCAGAGTAGCGCTCAACATCCCCACCGTCAGCAAACGCAACGATGCCGCCACCGGCGAAGTTCATATCCCCGGCAGGGATGCGGGCGATGCCCATCTCTTCTGGCAGCGGCTGTGCAGGCTGCGGGGCCATCTCGGCCACCATCCGGTCAACCACCTTGGGCTGCTCCTGCATGCCCTGAGCGGCTTGGCCAGCATCACGCAGTTCTTTGCGGCGGTTGGACTCCGACATGGCCAGCGCCATGATGTAGGGGTCGTTCTTGTGCATCTGCGCATACTGCTGGAGCTGCGCGTCAGGCAACTTGGCCAACGTGGACGTGATCTTGTTGACATCAATCATGGCGTACCTCAGATTTTGGACAGGGCCAGCTCAGCCAAACCTGCCGATTTTTTCTTCTCGCGCTTGACAGGGGCATCCGACACTTCTCCGCCCTCTTTGAAGCCGCCCAGACGGCTTGCACCGTACAGGGCCGTGCCCGCACCAATAAGCTGCTGCCCAATACCGGGCTGGGGAGAGTACATGCTCTGGACGGTGCCCATCGGGGTGCCACGCAGGATGTTCGACATGAACTCCAACTGCTGGTACGGATAGCGCTGCTGGGCTTGGAAGTCTGCCATGCGCGTGTTGATGAGCGCTTGCTCTTGGGCCTGCTGCTGGGCACCCATCTGGCCTTGCAGGCCGATGACGTCTCTTTGCTGGCCGAACTGCTGCGCACCGAGCTGACCCAACTGGCCTGCGCTCTGGAGAGCGGCTTGCAAACCTTGCATGCCCAGACCTGCGCCGTACTGACGAGACTGCTCCCGCAACTGTTGCTCGGTGTTGAATTGCTGACGTGCTTGGTCGAACGCGCTTTGCAACCCACGAGCCTGAATGTCCCCGAGTTGCGTGCCTAGATTGCGCTGACGCTCAGCCTCAACAATAGCCTGACGGGAGCCGCCAAAGGCGCCTTGCTGCACAGCCTGCGCTTGGTTCTGGTTGCGCATCATCTCGGACGAACGGACAGCCTCACGCATCTGGGGCTGCAACGCCTGCTGGATGAAGGGCGACATGTAGTCGCCTGCCTGCTCGCCGAACTGACCGGTCTGGTAGGGGTTGAACCGCGTGCCCAGTGCCCGCATCCCTGCTGCGCCTGCCAGTCCCATGCCCATGCCTGTGGCTTCGGAGGGCTGCAAATTCTCAGCGCCTTGGAATGCCCGCCGCTGCAGACCAGAGAATCCAGCGACCTGCGTTGGGTCCATACCGCGCTGCCGGGCAAAATCGCCAAAACTCTGGAAGGGGTTTCTGTTGATGTCCGTGACGGACTCCGCAAGCGCAAGCTGTTTCTGCGCTGTGGGTTTGGCCCAGTCTGGCAGATCAACGACCTGCGTTTGTCTGCTATCACCGCCACCCCCGCCACCGCCACCACCGTAAACGATGCGGCCCCCTTCTTTGCGGGTAACGCACTCGCCGAGTGTTTCACCAAATGCTTCGAGCTGTCTGCGTGAGTAACTCATATCTTCACCCCAACAATTTTGTACTTTTCTTCAAAGCCGTAACGCGACCACAGCCGCGCAATCGACTCCCGTGCTGCGCCCTCAATGCAGGTCGCCCCCAACATACCAAGCAGCTTTTTAAGCTGGTCAACAGTGTCTTCACTGCTGATGAGTTTGCCGCCAATGGCGGTAATAAACGCCACTCGGTCGTGCGGGCGGCTGGTAAACAAAACCGTGGCCGCACCCTGAACACCTTCGTCGTCGATGGCCACCAGCAAAAGCCACTGGCCTGTTACCAACAACACCTTGACGGACTCAAGGGTGTAATCGTTTTTTGCGTGTTCGAGCGCGGATGCGATATGACCCTCTACAAGAGGCCACACTTGGTGCACATGCCCTACATCGACGCGCTCAATTCTCATGCTGGCAGCAGCCGTTCGGCTTT
>CAZANT010000434.1:0-1986 GCA_964486575.1 uncultured Burkholderiaceae bacterium
TCAGGCGCAGCTTGTCGCATATCAGGCCGTCCAGGCCCTGCTCGTGCAGCATGCGGGGCACTTTGTAGATGGTGTCCACGTCCCACATGGAAATCACGCCCCATTCGGGGACGTTGGAGAACAGCGAGATTTTCTGGCGTTCTTCCGCAGGAATCGGTCGGTCGGCGCGGCAGAGCAGCGCATCGGCCTGGATGCCAATCTCGCGCAACTGCTTGGCCGTGTGCTGGGTGGGCTTGGTTTTGAGTTCGCCGGCTGCCGCAATCCATGGCACATAGCTCAGGTGCACAAAAGCGCTGTTGTTGGGTCCCAGGCGCAGGCTCATTTGGCGCACGGCTTCGAGGAAGGGCAGGGACTCGATGTCGCCGACGGTTCCACCAATTTCAACAATGGCCACGTCCACCGCGTCGGCGGTGCCGAAACCAGCGCCGCGTTTGACAAAGTCCTGGATTTCATTGGTGACGTGTGGAATAACCTGCACCGTCTTGCCTAGGTAATCGCCGCGGCGCTCTTTCTCCAGCACGCTCTTGTAGATCTGGCCAGTGGTGAAGTTGTTGGCCTTGCGCATGCGCGTTTCAATGAAACGCTCGTAGTGGCCCAGATCCAGGTCGGTCTCAGCGCCGTCCTCGGTCACAAACACCTCGCCATGCTGAAACGGCGACATCGTGCCCGGGTCCACATTGAGGTAGGGGTCGAGCTTGATCAGGGTGACTTTGAGGCCGCGCGATTCGAGGATGGCTGCGAGGGAGGCTGAGGCGATTCCCTTGCCCAGGGAAGACACCACACCGCCGGTGACGAAGACGAATTTGGTCATGTCAGGCTGAAGGGACAGATCCCGTGGAGGTGGTAAAACAGGATTATAGATGTGCACCACTTCGGTCTGACGGTGGAAACCGGTGGGACTTCTGTCACGGATGTGTCTGCTACATTGCCCGCATGACTGACTTGGCTGGCAAACACATCGTTCTGGGCTTGAGTGGGGGTATTGCCTGTTACAAGGCGGCCGAGCTGTGCCGGGCGCTGGTGAAAGAGGGCGCCACGGTACAGGTGGTGATGACAGAAGCCGCTGAACATTTCATCACCCCGGTCACGATGCAGGCGCTGTCGAACCGGCCGGTCTACGGTTCGCAATGGGATGCGCGCGAGCCCAACAACATGCCGCACATCAACCTGTCGCGCGAGGCCGACGCGATTGTCATTGCACCGTGCAGCGCCGATTTCATGGCCAAGTTGCTGCATGGCCGGGCCGATGACTTGCTGAGTTTGATGTGCCTCGCCCGGCCCATCGAAACCGTGCCGCTGCTGCTCGCACCCGCGATGAACCGTGAAATGTGGGCCCACCCAGCCACACAACGCAATGTGGCGCAGTTGCGTGCCGACGGTGCCACCGTGTTCAACGTGGGCAGCGGTGACCAAGCCTGTGGGGAAACCGGCGACGGCCGCATGCTGGAAGCCGCCGAGTTGCTCGACGACCTGGTTGCATTCTTTCAGCCCAAATTGTTAGCAGGCCAGCGCGTTCTGGTCACCGCTGGGCCGACGTACGAGGCCATGGACCCTGTGCGTGGCATCACCAACCGGTCCAGCGGCAAGATGGGTTTCGCCATCGCCCGGGCGGCGCGTGAGGCCGGGGCTGACGTCACGCTGGTTGCGGGCCCGGTGCACCTGCCCACCCCCCGCGGCGTGACGCGCATTGACGTGGCGTCGGCCGCACAAATGCTCGAGGCGGTGTTGCCCGAAGCTGACCGTGCCAACGTATTCATTGCGACGGCCGCCGTAGCCGATTGGCGGCCTTCGACGCCGGCCGAGCACAAGATCAAAAAAGACGGCAGCGGCAAGCCACCCAGGCTGGCGTTTTCCGAGACCACCGACATCTTGGCCACCGTCGCAGCCAGTGCGCGGGCGACGGCGGGCCACTTGTACTGCGTGGGTTTTGCTGCGGAGAGCCAGGACCTCTTCAATAACGCCCAGGCCAAACGCCAGCGCAAGGGC
>CAZANT010000435.1:0-1977 GCA_964486575.1 uncultured Burkholderiaceae bacterium
TTGCGCCGCAGGTCGAAGCTGGCAAGTTGCGGGTGCTGAACACCTGGGGTGCCGAGCGCCTGGCCAAGTTCCCAGACGCGCCCACGCTGAAAGAGCTGGGTCTGGACATCGTACAGAACTCGCCGTTCGGCATTGGCGCTCCCAAAGGCACGCCGCCCGCCGTGGTGAAGCGCCTGCACGACGCCTTCAAGCAGGCGATGGAGATGGACAGCTACAAAACCGCGCTCGGCCGCTACGACATGGTGCCGATGTACATGGGCACCGCGCAGTATGGCAAGTTTGCCGAGTCCACCTTCGCCACCGAAAAAGCGCTGGTGGACAAACTCGGTTTGGCCAAGGCGCCCTGAGCTCAGCGCGCCGGCGTCAACCCGCCGTCTGCAGCGCCAGACCCGCATGCTCACGCAGCGGGTGGAAGTGGATCTTGGGGTGGCGCTCCTGCGCCAGCCGGAGGTCGTAGGGTGAGGTGAGCAAATAGGCCAGCGTGTCTGCGGCGTCCAGCGCGAGCTTCCCCTGGTTTGCGTCCATGAAGGCGCGCAGTTCTTGGGGTGTGTCGGCGGTGATCCAGCGGGCCCCCACAAAGCGGCTGCCTTCCAGCTTCATGTCCACGTCGTACTCGGCTTTGAGCCGGTGTTGTACCACTTCAAACTGCAGCTGGCCGACCGCGCCCAGCAGCATCAGGCCGCCCACCGTGGGGCGGAACACCTGAATCGCCCCTTCTTCGCCCAACTGCACCAGCCCCGCTTGCAGTTGTTTGCTGCGCAGCGGGTTGGTCAGCACCGCGGTCTGAAACAGTTCGGGGGCAAAGAAAGGCAGACCGGTGAACTGCAGGCTCACCCCATCGGTGATGGTGTCACCGAGTTGGACGCCACCGTGGATGGTGAAGCCGATGATGTCGCCGGCGTAGGCCTCGCTCACTGCTTCACGGCGCTGGCTCATGAACGTCACCACGCTGGTGGGGCGAAGTTCTTTGCCAGTGCGCTGGATCTTGAGCTTCATGCCGGTCTGGTACCTGCCGGGACAGACGCGCAGGAAGGCGATGCGGTCGCGGTGCGACGGGTCCATGTTGGCCTGCACCTTGAAGACCACGCCAGAAAAGGCGGTGTCTTCGGGCTGCATGACCTTGACGACCGGTTGTTTGTTGACCACCAGCGAGCTGGTGCGTGAGCGGGGCGACGGCGCCAGGTCCACCAACGCGTCCAGCACCTCCATCACACCAAAGTTGTTCACGCCCGAGCCAAAAAACACCGGTGTCTGTTTGCCAGCCAAAAAGGCCTCGTGGTCATACGCAGGGGAAGCACCCGTGGCCAGCTCCATCGCTTCTTCGGCAGACTCGAACTCGGCGCCGAAGCGCTTCACCAGCGCGTTGCGGTCGGCCAGCGGCATGGTCTCGAAGTCGTGGGGCATGCGCTCACTGCCCGAGTCAAACACCGTCATCGCCTGGCTACGCAGGTTGATGATGCCGCCAAAACTCTTGCCCTGGCCTACCGGCCAGGTCATCGGCACGCAGGGCATGCCCAGCTCGCGTTCCACCTCGTCCAAGATGTCGAGCGGTTCGCGCACTTCGCGGTCCATTTTGTTGACGAAGGTGATGATGGGCGTGTTGCGCTGGCGGCAAACCTCGATGAGCCGGCGCGTTTGTGCTTCCACGCCGTTGGCCGCGTCGATCACCATCAGCGCCGAGTCCACCGCGGTCAGCACGCGGTAGGTGTCTTCCGAGAAGTCCTTGTGGCCCGGCGTGTCCAGCAGGTTGATGACGTGCTCGCGGTACAGCATCTGCATGACGGAGGACGCCACAGAGATGCCACGCTGCTTCTCGATTTCCATCCAGTCACTGGTCGCATGGCGCGAGGCCTTGCGCGCTTTCACCGAGCCGGCGATCTGGATTGCACCGGAGAACAGCAGCAGCTTTTCGGTCAGCGTGGTTTTGCCGGCGTCGGGGTGGGAAATGATGGCAAAGGTACGGCGGCGCCGTGTTTC
>CAZANT010000436.1:0-1938 GCA_964486575.1 uncultured Burkholderiaceae bacterium
GTGACCTGATCGTCGACATGACGCAGTTCTTCACCCAGTACAACTCGATCAAGCCCTATCTCGTCAACGACAACGTACCGCCCGAGAAAGAGCGTCTCCAGTCGCCTGAAGAGCGCGAAGAGCTGAACGGCCTGTACGAGTGCATTTTGTGCGCCAGCTGCTCCACCAGCTGCCCCAGCTTCTGGTGGAACCCAGACAAGTTCGTCGGCCCCGCCGGCCTGTTGCAAGCCTACCGCTTCATCGCGGACAGCCGCGACCAGGACACCGCGGCACGCCTCGACAACCTCGAGGACCCATACCGCCTGTTCCGCTGCCATACCATCATGAACTGTGTTGACGTGTGCCCGAAAGGCTTGAACCCCAGCAAGGCAATCGGCAAAATCAAGGAGATGATGGTGCTTCGCACCGTCTGACCGGCATGAACGGGACGAACTCTCCGGCAGAAGACCTCAATGCCAAGCTCGACGAGCGGGCCTTGAGCAAATTGAGGTGGCGCTGTCGCCGCGGCCTGCTGGAAAACGACCTGTTCATCGAGAAGTTTTTTACCAGGCACGAATCTGGCTTGACGGTGGGTCAGGCCCAGGGGCTCAACGAACTGATGGATTTGTCAGACAACGACCTCCTGGACCTGCTGCTGCGACGCAAGGAACCGTCGGCAGCGGTCAATACAATCCAAGTTCAGGAAGTGCTGGCCATGTTGCGCGTCTGAGCGCTGACAACAGACGCGAACCAACACCACCAGCCCCAGGGCACATCACTCTAAGAAAGCGAACCATGAAACTTGCGGAAAACAAAGCCACGCTGTCGTTCAGCCAAGGCGGCCCCTCCATCGAACTGCCGGTCTACCACGGCAGCATTGGCCCCGATGTGATCGACATCCGCAAGCTCTATGCCCAGACTGGCATGTTCACCTACGACCCGGGCTTCCTGTCGACCGCCGCCACCCAGTCGGCCATCACCTACATCGACGGTGACAAAGGCGAATTGCTGTACCGTGGCTACCCGATCGAGCAGCTGGCCACCAACTGCGACTTCCTGGAAACTTGCCACCTGCTGCTGTACGGTGAGCTGCCCAATGCAACGCAACGCGCCGACTTTACCGAGCGCGTGACCAACCACACCATGGTCAACGAGCAGATGCAGTTTTTCCTGCGTGGGTTCCGCCGCGACGCCCACCCGATGGCCGTGATGACCGGCTTGGTGGGTGGCTTGTCGGCTTTCTACCACGACAGCACCGACATCAACAACCCAAAACACCGCGAAATCGCCGCGATCCGCCTGATCGCCAAGATGCCTACGCTGGTGGCCATGGCCTACAAATACAGCATTGGCCAACCGTTCATCTACCCGAAGAACCATCTCAGCTACGCCGGCAACTTCCTGCACATGATGTTCGCCACGCCGTGCGAGGAGTACAAGGTCAGCCCGGTGCTCGAGCGCGCCATGGACCGCATCTTCACCCTGCATGCCGATCACGAGCAAAACGCATCCACCTCCACCGTGCGCCTGTGCGGTTCGTCCGGCACCAACCCATTTGCAGCCATTGCAGCGGGCGTGGCCTGCCTTTGGGGCCCAGCCCACGGGGGTGCCAATGAGGCCTGCCTGAACATGCTGGAAGAAATCCAGGCCATGGGCGGCATCTCCAAGGTCGGCGAGTTCATGGAAAAGGTCAAGGACAAAAACTCCGGTGTCAAGCTGATGGGTTTCGGCCACCGCGTGTACAAAAACTACGACCCACGCGCCAAGCTGATGCAGGAAACCTGCAACGAAGTGCTCACCGAGCTGGGCCTGGAAAACGACCCGCTGTTCAAACTGGCCAAGGCGCTGGAAAAAATCGCGCTGGAAGACGAGTATTTCGTCTCACGCAAGCTCTACCCGAACGTGGACTTCTACTCCGGCATCGTTCAGCGCGCCATCGGCATCCCCGTGCCGCTGTTC
>CAZANT010000437.1:0-1934 GCA_964486575.1 uncultured Burkholderiaceae bacterium
CAACGTGCGCGGCTATTTCATCCTGAGCCAGCACATTGCCAAGCACAGCATGATCCCCAGAAAGAGCGGGCGGATCCTGAACGTCGCCTCCATCGCTGGGCTGGGCGGCAACCCGAGCGAGATGAAGACCATCGCCTACAACACGTCCAAGGGTGCGGTCATCAACTTCACCCGTGCGCTGGCCTGTGAATGGGGACCTTACGGCATCACGGTGAACGCGATCTGCCCCGGCTTTTTCCCCAGCAAGATGACCGCAGGCACCCTGGAACGGCTGGGCGAAGCCAAGCTGGCGGCCGGTGCCCCGCTGCGGCGCCTCGGCGACGATGAAGACCTCAAAGGCCTGGCGCTGCTGTACGCATCGGCGGCGGGCAAACACATCACTGGCCAATGGCTGGCAGTGGACGGCGGCGTCAGCGTCATCACCGGTGGCTGACAAGGCCCCCACGGTCGCCCGCTGGCGTGTGGCTCCCTGCCTCCCGAGGGGGCTGCTTTCCGCCTTGGGTCGGCACTGCGGCGAAACCTTCTGTTGCGCTTGCAACCACTGACCCACCATGAACTTCGGCGTCGACATCCCCTTTGTCCACCACCTCGGCTTCACACTGGAACGGTTTGAGGGCGGGCATTCGACCATCGCCTTCACGCCGCAGCCGGAGCACATGAACTCGTTCGGTGTCACCCACGGTGGCGCCTGCATGACGCTGCTCGACGTGGCGATGGCGGTGGCGGCGCGCAGCGTGATGCCGGAGTCGGGCATTGTCACCATCGAGATGAAAACCAGTTTCATGCGGCCGGCGTGTGGCGCACTTCTCGCCCATGGGGTGCTGAAGCACCGCACGGCGACCATGGCGTTTGTGGAGGCCACCATTGTGGACGCCAATGGCCACGACTGCGCCCACGCCACCGGCACCTTCAAGTACGTCAAGCGCCTGCCCACCGGGGGGCGCAGCGTGAATGCCCTGAATGGGATTTCGACCGATTGAGGCCACCAAGACGGGCTTGTCACCTTGTTCTCAGGTCAAATCCGCATCAAGCCCTAGTGAAATATTGTGAATTAGCTATCAAATTGATAGCTAATCAACGCGCAATGGCGTTGTCTGACAGACCGGCCAAGGCCTACCTCCGGGTCGCCACCACACCGCATTGCGGCGCACTGTGGCGCTGCGCGATGTCGCCAGGCCCGTTGTAACCCGGCCAGACATTGCCAGCCGCGTCCAGTCTGTCCATGGTGACTTTGGCGCCCGGCGGACTTTTTGTGTCGGGTTGACCCGGTACGAAGACGCCGCTGTGGTTTGGCTCCAGCCGCTGTCGCGTACAGGCACGACAGCGGCAAAATACCTGTTCACAATCCTGACCTGACTTGGAATGCCGCCAGCCTCCCGGGCGGCAGAAGCTGCAAGGAGACACCATGACCACCCGCACCTCCGCCACCACCGGCTTGCCGGCAGGCGATGCCGCCCGCCAGGGCGAAGAGTTCCGCAACGACCTGCGCCCCCTGCAGGCAGGTCTGGGTGCCGCCGGGTCGCGCAACGCCGAAGCCCGTCGCCTGCTGAGCGCTCAGGAGTTGGCGCCGCTAACTCAGCTGTCCAGCGTCCGCTCGCTCTTGGCCATCGGCCAAACCGTGGGCGTGATTGCAGCGACCATCGCGCTGGCGGTGGTCAGTTGGCCCAGCCCTTGGATGGTGTTGAGCGTGGTGGTGATCGGCATCGCCCAGCACGGTTTGTTCATCCTCGCGCACGAGGCGGCACACTACCGGCTCTTCCCCAACCGCACAGTGAACGACGCGGTGGGCCGCGTGATCGGCATGAGCAGCGGTGTGTCGATGTGCACCTACCGGGTCACGCACCGGCTGCACCACAACAACCTGTTTGGCAAACAAGACCCGGACACCGCCATCCACGGCGGCTACCCGCGCGGCAAGGCCTACCTGTGGAAGA
>CAZANT010000438.1:0-1924 GCA_964486575.1 uncultured Burkholderiaceae bacterium
AATTCGACCACGAAGCCGACCAGACCTTTGGCCTGAATGCCCAGCAGCACCGACAGCAGCACCACGGACAGCGACATGGCCAGGCCCTGGTTGATATCGGCGGTCGGCACGACCTTCAGGTATTCGACACCGAACAGTGCAACCACCTTGGGCAGCAGATCGACCGGCAGGAAGTCCATGGCGTTCATCAGCACGACCCAGACGAACACGGTCAGGGCCAGCGGGGCGACCAGCTTGCTCTTGCCGTGGAAGATGTCTTTGACGTTGCTATCCACCAGTTCAATGATCAGCTCGATGAAGAGCTGGAACTTGGATGGCTTGTCCACCGAGGCGCGGCGTGCAGCCAGACCGAAAACGGCCAGGAACACGAAACCCAGGATCAGCGAGATCCAGAAGGTATCCAGGTGGATGTTGTTGGGATCTGTTGCTTCGAGTGCCGGATTGGCGCGCAGATTCATCAGGTGATGCGAGATGTATTCTGTCGCGTTGGCAGGTGCGTGATGTTCAGCCGACATAGTTTTTGAGTGATGATTTATTTGGAAATCAGTACCAGCAAATAGGCCAGCAAGCTGGCCACGAATGCACCGGCAAACCACAGTGCATTCGCCCCGAAGATGACGTAGCCGGCGAGCAAGAGCGCCAGTGACACTACGACTTTGACGATTTCTGCCAGCAGGAACTGTGCATACAACGTCTTCGGGGCCGGAATTCCTTCAAAACGGCTGACTCGGCCGTACACCCATACCGCTGCAATCTGGCTCAAGCCACCGGCAAGGGCAGCGAACATTGCTTTGGTATCGGCGATAAAAAATGCTGTCGCGGCAACGACCCCGGTCAGGGCCGACATCACGAGCAGCACGGCGCGAATCTGTTTCCTCAATTTCTCCGCAGGAGACAGTGGTCGAGAAAACTCGCGGATATTAGCGTTCTCTTGGTGCATAGGTCAACACGAATGCCCGAAATAGGGGCGTAATCGCCTGTTTTTTCGGGCTAAATTGAAAATCACCCCGGCTGCTTGGCCGGTCGAGTGCTTGCTGTGTGATTTAGTTGCGCAGCAAGGCCAGTAGACTGTCGAGCTGATCGAGCGAGGCGTACTCGATGGTGACCTTGCCGCGACCCTTGCGGCCACTGGCGATCTGCACCTTGGCGCCCAGTTTGTCGGACAGGTCTTCCTGCAGGCGGGCGAGGTCGGGGTCGATCTTTTTCTGCACGATGGCGGTGGGCGCCGGCTGGCCGGCCAGCAGGGCCTGGACCAGCTTTTCGGTTTCGCGCACCGACAAGCCCTTCTCGGCCACCAGCTTGGCCACCTCGATCTGCTTGAGCAGCGGCAGGCTGAGCAGCGCACGGGCATGACCCATATCAAGCGCACCTTGCATCAGCTGCTCGCGCACCGGTTCGGCCAGGTTCAGTAGGCGTAATAGATTGGTGACGGCCGAACGCGACTTGCCCACCGCGTGTGCGCACGCTTCATGCGTCATGCCGAACTCATCGATCAGGCGCTGCAGGCCGACGGCTTCTTCCAGCGGGTTGAGGTTTTCGCGCTGGATGTTCTCGATCAGCGCCATCACCAGCACGACTTCGTCGCTGACCTTGCGGATCACGGTCGGCACTTCGCTCAGGCCGGCCTTCTGCGCCGCACGCCAGCGGCGCTCACCGGCGATGATTTCGTAACGATCGACACCGATCTCGCGCACCAAGATGGGCTGGATCACCCCCTGGGTGCGGATGCTCTCGGCCAGATCAGCCAGCGCATGCTCGTCCATATGGGTGCGCGGCTGGTACTTGCCGGGCTGCAGATGGTGGGCGGGCAGGGTTTGCAGCTTGTCTTCGCTGGGCGCGGCGCTGCCCAGCAGGGCGTCCAGACCGCGACCTAGACCTTTGAGTTTGGCCATCGTATTACTTTCCAAAGCGCGCGATCAGCTCG
>CAZANT010000439.1:0-1884 GCA_964486575.1 uncultured Burkholderiaceae bacterium
AGCGGCGCACCGGCAGTGCGGCCACGGCATAAAACACCAGCGCCACACTGGCCAGCTGGGCCAGCGCTGGCGTGGTTTCGTGCGACAACTGGGCCAAACCGAGGCAGGCAATCAAGGCCAACAGGCCACCGTCGGCCATGGCGCGGCCGTAGTCGGCGGGGTGGGCCTCACCGCCAAACGCAAAGGCCACCGGCTGGGCCTGAGGGCTGCGTGCCAGGTGGTACACCCCATACCACGTGGCGGTGAGGGTCAGTGCCAGCAACAGGACAAAAGGCAGGCGGCTGGCCAGTGCAGGCTCCAGCCAGGAAAGGCCTTGGATGAAGATGGCGCCGAGCCAATAAGGCAGCAGGGCGTCGAGGGCGGGGCCTTGGCCTGCCACCTGCGGCGCGAACCAATCGGTGAGGCCAGTGGCCAGATTCACCATGGCGCCGAAGGATGCCATGTCGGCACTTTTCCAGGGCTGGCGGCCCACGTAGCCTGGCACGATGTAGGCGATGCAGAGCAGCAACAATGCCAACCGCGGCAGCCGACGCACGGCATGCTGGGCAACGATCGCTGGCGTTGGCTGGTTCACAAAAGAGACTGGTTGAGGTGAGGCGGGTTGGAATCCCCAATAGAAAAAGGGCAGCTCGGAAACCCGGGCTGCCCTTTATACCTAAATCGGGGCTTATTTGGCTGTCGTCTTGCCGAAGCGGTTGCGGAACTTCTCGACACGACCACCCATGTTGTCCACCGACTTTTGGGTGCCGGTGTAGAAGGGGTGCGATTCGCTTGAGGTGTCCAGCTTGTAGAGCGGCAGTTCACGGCCATCTTCCAAGGTGATCATTTCCTTGGCGTTGACGCACGAGCGGGTGACGAACTTGAAGTTGTTGGACAGATCCAAAAAGCAAACTTCGCGGTAGTTGGGGTGAATGCCGTCTTTCATGGGTTTTCCTGGTCAGTTGCGGTAGCCGGGCCAGCCAGTCTGGTCTACTTTCCGCAGAAAAGCCTCAAATTATAGCTCAGCCGCCACGGCGCATCATGTCGAAGAAGTCGACATTGGTCTTGGTGGCCTTCATGTTCTTCAGCATGAGTTCCATCGACTCGATCTCGTCCATGTTGTACATGAACTGGCGCAAGATCCGCGTCTTCTGCAGTATCTCCGGTGCCAGGAGCAGTTCCTCGCGGCGGGTGCCACTGCGGTTGAGCTGGATGGACGGAAACACCCGTTTTTCGTACAGACGTCGGTCAAGGTGGATTTCGCTGTTGCCGGTGCCCTTGAATTCTTCAAAGATCACCTCGTCCATGCGGCTGCCGGTGTCGATCAACGCGGTGGCGATGATCGTCAGCGAACCACCTTCTTCAACATTACGGGCTGCGCCCAGGAAACGCTTGGGGCGCTGCAGTGCGTTAGAGTCGACACCGCCCGTCAAGACCTTGCCAGACGACGGCACGACGTTGTTGTAGGCGCGGGCCAGACGGGTGATGGAGTCCAGCAGGATCACCACGTCTTTCTTCAGCTCGACCAGGCGCTTGGCACGCTCGATCACCATCTCGGCCACGTGCACGTGGCGTGCGGCGGGCTCGTCGAAGGTGGAGGCGATCACCTCGCCCTTGACCGAGCGTTGCATTTCGGTCACTTCTTCCGGCCGTTCGTCGACCAGCAACACCATCATGTGAATGTCGGGGTAGTTGGAGGCGATGGCATGGGCCATGTGTTGCATCATCACCGTCTTGCCACTCTTGGGTGGGGCCACCAGCAGGGCGCGCTGGCCTTTACCGATGGGCGCAATGATGTCGATGATGCGGCCGGTGATGTTCTCGTCGCCCTTGATGTCGCGTTCCAGCTTCATCTGCTCCTTGGGGAACAGCGGCGTCAGGTTCTCGAACATCACCTTGTGCTTG
>CAZANT010000440.1:0-1880 GCA_964486575.1 uncultured Burkholderiaceae bacterium
GCCACCACGTCCATCAGCCCCACATGGCCGCCGTGGGCATTGAACAGCACCAGTTTCTTCACACCTGCGGCGGCCACGCCTTCGGCGATGTCGGTCCACAGGCGAATCACGGTGTCGGACTTCAGGGTCAAGGTGCCAGCATAGGCGGCATGCTCGGGGCTGAAGCCCACGCTTTGGGTCGGCAGGAACAGCACTGGCAGGCTGGGCGGCAGCAGCGGCAAAGCGGCGTGGATGACACCGTTGACCAGCGTGGTGTCCACCTGCAGCGGCAGGTGCGGGCCGTGTTGTTCCGTGGCGCCCAGCGGGAGTACCGCCACGGTGGCCGTCGGGTCGAGCGCGGCGAAGTCGGGGCTGGTGAGCTCGGCCCAGAAGCGTGGCAGGCTGGCAGAGGGGTTGGGAGCCGTCATGCCCGCATCATAGCCAGCAGGGGCTGGCGCTACCATTGCGCAGCCCATGCCTGCTGGAACTTCACCGCACCGGCCTGCTCACACACCGCAATGATGTCCCAACGTTTGTCCCCAATGCCCGGCCACAAGGTACTCGTCGCTTTGTTTTTGATAGCGGCACTACTAGCTAGCACCAGGGCTTGGAGCCAAAACAACCTAAAAACGGTAGTGACGACGCCCCAGGTGCGAGCCGAACTGATGGCCTATGCCCCGGAAGGCGCGGAGGCCGGCCGGCCAGTCTGGGTCGGGCTGCAGATCACCCACCAGCCGGAATGGCACACCTACTGGAAGAATGCTGGCGACTCTGGCCTGCCCACCCAGTTGCAGTGGACCTTGCCACCCGGCGTGACCGCCGGCGAGATCGCCTGGCCGCTGCCCAAGAAGATCCCCATCGGCACGCTGGCCAACTACGGCTACGAGAACACCGTGCTGCTGCCGGTGCCGCTCACCGTGTCGCCCGGTTTCAAACCGCCGCTGCTGGGCAGCGACTTGGAGATCCAGCTCAAAGCGGCCTGGCTGGTGTGCCGCAAGGAGTGCATCCCGGAAGAAGGCGAGTTCACGCTGAAGCTGCCGGTAAATGGCTCGACCGCGCTCAACGCCGCCGCCTTCACCGCCGCCTTGGCCGCCCAGCCGACCCCCCTGGCAGGCAACAGCACGGTGGCGCTGGCCGACAAACGCATCAACGTGAACGTGGTCGGGCTGCCGGCCGCAGTACGCGGCAAGACGTTGGGCTTTTTCCCCGAAACCGCCGACGTGATTGAAACCGCCGGCGCCTGGACGCAGGCCTGGCAAGGCGATGTGTGGACCGCCAGCATCCCCGTCTCGGCCCAGCGCAGCCAGAGCCCCAAGGTCATGCCCGTGGTGTTGACGCTGGACGGCGACGGCCCACGCCAGGGCTGGCGCACCGAGGCCCAGGTCCAGGGTGACTGGCCCAAGCTGGCGGCCGCCACCCCGGTGTCGCAGGCGCTGGAGGACGCCTTGCGCGCCAACGCCGCCGCCGGTGCGCCCACCAGCGGGCCGCAGCTCACCCTGATCGCCGCCCTGCTGGGCGCGCTGTTAGGCGGCTTGATTCTGAACCTGATGCCCTGCGTCTTTCCGGTGCTGGCCATCAAGGTGCTGGGCTTCAACCAGCACGGTGCCGACCGGCGCGCCCACCGGATCAGCGGCCTGGCTTACACAGCCGGTGTGGTGCTGTCGTTTGTGGTCCTGGGTGCGCTGATGTTGGCCCTCCGCGCGGCGGGCGAGCAGCTCGGCTGGGGCTTTCAATTGCAGTCGCCCGCCGTGGTGGCCGGCCTGGCCGCGCTGTTCACCGTGATCGGTCTCAACCTTGCCGGCTTGTTTGAATTTGGCAGCTACTTGCCGAGCCGTCTCGCCACGCTGGAAGCCAAACACCCGGCCGCCAACGCGTTTTTGTCGGGCGTGCTTGCGGTGGCG
>CAZANT010000441.1:0-1875 GCA_964486575.1 uncultured Burkholderiaceae bacterium
TGTTCATGGTGCCGTTGCTGGGCACCGAATTTGTGCCCAAGGCGGACTTTTCTGAAACGTCGTTGAGCTTCTACACGCCGGTGGGGTCGTCCATCGAAGTGACCGAGGCCAAGGCTCGGCAGGTGGACGCCATCCTGCACGAGTTCCCCGAAGTGAAGTACACGCTGGCCACGGTCAATACCGGCAGCGCCCAAGGAAAGATCTACGCCAACGTCTATGTGCGCTTGGTGGACCGCGACCAACGCAGCCGCAGTGTGGACCAAATGTCCAACGTGCTGCGGGAGCGGCTTCGGCAGGTGCCGGGCATCACCGTCACCCATGTGGGTTTGCTGGACTCGGTGGGCGGGCAAAAGCAGATCGAGTTTTCGTTGCAAGGGCCCGACCTCAAAGAGCTGGAGCGGCTGACCCGGCTGGTGAACGAGAAGATCCGCGACATTCCCGGCTTGGTGGATTTGGACTCCAGTATCAAGGCCGACAAGCCCACGCTGAACGTGGTGGTGCGACGCGACGCCGCGGCCGACCTGGGCCTGGGCGTGGGGGCCATTGGCAGCGCCCTGCGTACCCTGGTGGCGGGGCAGACGGTCGGCAACTGGCGTGCGCCCGACGACCAGACCTACGACGTGAATGTGCGCCTGTCTCCTGACGCGCGCAACGCCCCGCAAGACCTGGAGCGCCTGCCATTCACGCTCACCGGGGCGGATGGCGCCCAGCGCACGGTGCGGCTGAACCAGGTGGCGAGCCTGCAAGAATCCACCGGCGCGAATCAGATCAACCGGCGCGACCTGAACCGCGAGGTGGCAGTGAACGGCAACGTGGCCAACCGCTCCGCGGGCGAGGTGTCCAACGACATCCGTACGGCGCTGGACAAGATCAACTTCCCACCGGGTTACCGCTACCAGTTCGGCGGCTCTACCAAAAATCTGCAGGAGTCGTTTGGCTACGCCATCTCGGCGCTGGTGCTGGCCATTGTTTTCATTTACATGATCCTGGCGAGCCAGTTCAAGAGCTTCCTGCAACCGCTGGCACTCATGACCGCGCTGCCGCTGACGCTGATTGGCGTGGTGCTCGCGCTGCTGATGTTCGGCTCCACGCTGTCGATGTTCTCGGTGATCGGCGTGGTGATGCTGATGGGCTTGGTCACCAAAAACGCGATTCTGCTGGTGGACTTTGCCATCCGCGCGCGCGAAGGCGGCGGCACGCCGGGCAGCACTGGCTTGGGCCGCGAAGACGCACTGCTGCTGGCCGCCAAGGTGCGCTTGCGTCCGATTTTGATGACCACCCTGGCCATGGTGTTCGGCATGGTGCCGTTGGCCTTTGCGTTGACCGAAGGCTCGGAGCAACGCGCGCCCATGGGACAGGCGGTGATTGGCGGCGTCATCACCTCGTCACTGTTGACGCTGGTGGTGGTGCCGGTCGTCTACTGCTATTTAGATGACTTGGCCTGCTGGGCCAAGCGCCTCTGGCGCGGGGAGCCCCGAGCCGCCGGTTGATTACCCCGCTTTGCCGCTGCGCCAGCGCACCGCCGCCACAAAGAGGCGCTGGTACAGCGCCGGCATGAGGCGCACCAGCCAGTCCAGCAGGCGGGCGTCGGGGCCAATCAAGATGCGGCGCTGGTTGCGCAGCACGCCGTTGACGATGACCTGCGCGGCCTTGGCGGGCGTGGTGATGAAGCTGCGCTCAAACTCGCGGGTGGCCTCGGCCTCGCTCTTGCCGGTCGCAGCCGCCACGCTGGCGTCCACCCGTGCGGTCTTGGCAATGTTGGTCTGGATGCCGCCGGGATGCACACAGCTGGCCGACACGCAGGAGCGCGCCAGGTCCAAATCCTGCCGCAGCGACTCGGTGAAGCCTCGCACCGCGTACTTGCTGGCGTTGTAG
>CAZANT010000442.1:0-1859 GCA_964486575.1 uncultured Burkholderiaceae bacterium
ATCGCCATCGCGTGGGTGCAGCCCTGGTCGAGGTCGGGCACCGCCAGTACCGGTGGCACCACGTTGCGTTCGACCACGCCGAGGGCGATGTTTGCCCCTCCGCGCTGCAGGGACTGGCAGCCGGTCAGCAGGGCCAGGCCCATCACCGATGCGGCCAGCAAGATCCGGCGGACAGGGCGACGGTCACTCGCCGAAACGCCTGGGGCAGGCTGGGATACCAAAGTAGAACAAGCCATGGTGCACATTCACGGTAGATCAACGCTCACCCCCCGCGTTGACCTCACCCGCAAAGGTGCGTCAGGTCGTCAGGGGCACATGGTCACAACTGCCGTCGCTCTGCTGAATTCGCCCGGCCGGTAAGGCTGCTTTGGGTCTACATCATCAGATGTGACATTGAAGACTGATTAATATCAGTGCTCCAAATTAAACATTTGTGTTCAATATGCTAGCGGCCGTTATCGTCCGAAAACATTCTCGAATACCCTTACACCGGTGTAAGTTTTGGTGGGGGCTGTCCGGTGCGTGACAGCCACGGCGTCTCCGCGGTGCGCTTGCTCCGTGTTGCGAAGCGGCGGCTACTTACTTGAACTGCACCGACACCGGCTGCGCGCCAGGCAGCCCGCTGTAAGTCACCACGGCCTTGAGCCCCGGCTTGGGTGGCAGCAGCGGTGAAAACGAACCCAGGCTGATCAAGTCGCCGGCTTTCATGGCAAGGCCTTCCTTGGCCAGCGCTTCGGCCAGCCAGACCACCGCATTCAAAGGGTGGCCGAGTATGTCGCTGCCCTTGCCCTGCCCGAGCGTCGTGCCCTGGCCGTCGGCCAGCGTCACGGTCATGTCGCGCAGGGCGTCGTGCATCGCGTACACCTCGCCGCGGGTCACGGGCACCGGAATCGGTTTACCTGCGACGCCCAACCGTGCGCCCACGTTGATGGCGCTGATGCCAGGCCCGCCGAGCTTGGGCGGAGCCTGCACCACAAGGTCGGGCAATTCGATGAACGGAATGACCTGGTCGATCCGCTGCAACACTTCAATTGGCGTCCTGGCCTGATTGATGGCATCGCTTTTCACACGCACCACCAGGTCGGCTTCAAACAGCGGGCGCGCGCCGAAGGCGGCTTCGACCTCGGCGCCGTCTTCCAGCACCATGCTGTCGAACAGCTTTCCCCAGACCGGCTTGTCGTAGTTGAAGCGTTTTTGCACCGCCGGGTTGGTGAGGCCGGCCTTGTAGCCAATCACGCGGTCAAACCGCAGTTCCTGCAAGGCGTTGAACTTGGCGCGGCTACAGGCGGCGTCGGCCTCGTTCAGGCCTTCCGGCGTGTCTGCAGGCAGCTTTTCTAGCCACTTGTCCATCAAGGCCGCCGCCTGGGCGTCCGTCAGGCAGGCGGCCTGGGCGCCCGCACTGGCTATCGCCAACGCGACCATGGCAAGGGTATGTTTGACTGGCATGCGTCTCTCCTCCGATTAAAGTTTGGGGTTTTACTGTAGCCCCTGCCCTGCGGAACCACCATGGCCCTGATCTACTACGTGACACAAATCCAGTTCGACTTTGGTGCGATCCGACTCCTGAAGTCGGAGTGCGAACGGGTCGGCATTGGCAAACCGCTGATCGTGACCGACCAGGGCGTCAAAGCCGCCGGCATTCTGCAAAAAGCGCTCGATGCTCTGTCCGGAATGACCGTGGCGGCGTTTGACCAGACGCCATCCAACCCGACCGAAGCTGCTGTGCGTGCGGCCGTGGCTGTGTACCACGCGCAGGGCTGCGACGGCCTGATTGCGGTGGGTGGCGGCTCGGCCATCGACTGCGCCAAGGGCGTGGCGATTGCAGCCACACACGAAGGCCCCCTCACCCACTACGCCAC
>CAZANT010000443.1:0-1841 GCA_964486575.1 uncultured Burkholderiaceae bacterium
GGCGAAGGCTTTGGAGCCCGTGACGTTGGTGCGTTCGCCGATGTTGACGAACAGGGTGGACGCGTCAATAACCACCGGCTCCAGGCCGGACAACATCATGCGGGGGGGTTGTGCAGTGCTCAAAAGGCTCACCTTGGCTGTCAGGTGAGCGTCGTTGCGGGGAAAACGACCCCAAGCCTGACGAAACTCCGGTTCCGCTGCAACGCTCCTTGGGGTAGCATGATTTTAATCGATCGCCCGCATTCACCCCCTCCGATCCCGCCCTGCGCCCCATGATTTCCAGGTTTTTTGGCCGCAGGCCCCGCTTGACCGAAGCACAGCGCGACCGGCTGCAGGCGCTCGAAGGCTCCGACAGCGCCGAACTTGCCGCCGAACTCCTGCGCGGCCCCACCGCGCTTCTGCAGCTCAGCCGGGAGGAAGCGCGCCAGGTGGTTAGCTACATGCTGCCAATGCGCATCCCCGAGGGCAACACCTTCATTCGGCAGGGCGACAGGCAAAGCACCGACTTCATGCTGTTGGTTCTGGACGGCGAAGTGACGGTGGACACCATCGTGGTCAGCCGCACCCAGCCGATGGTGGTGAACGTGCTTGGGCGCGGCAGCCTGATCGGTGAAATGGGCCTGCTCGACGGCGAACCGCGCTCTGCGTCGTGCACCGCCAACAGCCCCCTCACCTGCGCGGTGCTGACCCGCAGCGCCTTGGAGCAGCTGTTGCTGGACGACCCACAGACCACCGCCAAGTTGATGCTGGCCGTGTCCATTCGCATCGCGCAGCGGGTGCGCGACACCAGCGACAAACTCAAGCGCTACGCCCAGCTCACCCAGACCATGCAGCAGGAGATCAACCGGCTGCTGCCGAGCTGATGCACCGTTGGCCTGGGACCGACTCTCAAGCCGCTTCTTTGTAGAAAAACGTCTTTTGCAATGACCGCGCCGCCAGCGGCGACACGGTTTGCGCAATCGCGCCGATGTGCTCCGGCGTGGTGCCGCAGCAGCCGCCCACGATGTTCACCAGGCCTTCGGCAGCGAACTCGCGCAGCAGGCGGGAGGTGACCTCGGGCGTTTCGTCGAAGCCGGTGTCGCTCATCGGGTTGGGCAGGCCGGCGTTGGGGTAGCAGCTGATGAAGGTGTCGGGCGCAACCTTGGCCAGTTCTTGGATGTAGGGGCGCATCAGCGCTGCGCCCAGCGCGCAATTGAGGCCGATGGCCAGGGGCTGCGCATGGCGCACGCTGTGCCAGAACGCCGTGACCGTCTGGCCACTCAGGATACGACCGGAGGCGTCGGTCACGGTGCCGCTGATGATGAGCGGCAAGCGCTGGCCGCTGTTCGCAAAGAATTCGTCGATGGCGAACAAAGCCGCTTTGGCATTCAGGGTGTCGAAGATCGTTTCCACCAGCAGCACGTCGCTGCCGCCCTCGACCAGTGCTTCGGTCTGCTCGTAGTAGGCGGCGCGCAGCTCTTCAAAACTGGTGTTGCGGGCACCGGGGTCGTTCACGTCCGGGCTGATGCTGGCCGTTTTGGGCGTGGGGCCGAGCGCGCCGGCGACGAAGCGGGGCTTGTCGGGCGTGCTGAACTTGTCGCAGGCGGCGCGGGCCAGTTTCGCGGAAGCGAGGTTCATTTCGCGGGCGAGGTGGGCCATGTCGTAGTCGGCCTGGGCCACGGTGGTGGCGCCAAAGGTGTTGGTCTCGATCAAATCGGCGCCGGCGGCGAGGTAGCCTTCGTGGATGTCGCGGATCACGTCCGGACGGGTCAGGCTCAGCAGCTCGTTGTTGCCTTTGACGTCTTTGTGGATGTCTTTGAACCGCTCACCCCGGTACTGTGCCTCCCCCAGCTTGAATCGCT
>CAZANT010000444.1:0-1834 GCA_964486575.1 uncultured Burkholderiaceae bacterium
GAGTGGATATGCAAACGGTGGACCTGTCGGCCCTGGTGCAGCAGCACGCTGGCGAAATTGCCCTGCAAGTCGAAGGCAAAGGCCTCGACCTGGCGTTGGCCTGTCCGACGGGCGTCTTTGTCGAAACGGATCCAGCGCTTCTGCTGCGCATCCTGCGCAACCTGACCGGCAACGCCATCAAGTACACCGCCGCTGGCCAGATCACCTTGCGGCTGGAGAGGTCGGCCGACGGTGTCGTGCTGTCGGTACAAGACACGGGTCGGGGCATTGCCAGCGACCAACACACAGCAATTTTTGAAGAGTTTTATCAGGTCAATCCTGGGCAGGACGTGGCCTGGACCGGGCTTGGTCTGGGCCTGGCCATCGTCAAGCGTCTGGCTGGCGTATTGGGTATTCGGATCGGACTGCAGTCGGCGCTCGGGCAGGGTGCCACCTTCAGCCTGCAGTTTCCCGGTCAGTCGCCCCAGTGACCCGCGTGATGGAAAAAGACACCGTCGCCATGTACTTCGTCAACGCGGCAGTCGCCGGCCTGACGGATGATGCGCGGGCGCGGGTGCTGGTGAGCGCTGGCATCCAAGCAGAACTGCTGCCGTTGGCAAACGCCAGGGTGTCGGCCGGGTCTTTTGCGCGCTTGTGGCTGGCCGTAGGGAACGAATTGGACGACGAGTTCTTTGGATTGGACCCCCGGTCCATGAAGGTCGGCAGTTTCGCCCTGCTGACCCAGTCGCTGCTGACCAGCGGCGATCTCTCTCGAGCCCTCAAGCGCTGCCTGCGCGGTTTTGCTCTTTTTCTCGACCATGTGTCGGCTGAATTGAGCGTGGCGGAGGGTGTAGCCACCGTTCGCGTACACAACCGGATTGCTTCACCCGAGCGCCGGCTGTTCGCCGAAGAAACATTCTTGGTCATGGTGCACGGCCTGATGTGCTGGCTGATTGGCCGACGCATTCCGCTGACCGAGGTGGCGTTTTCAGCTCCGCGTCCCCCCCACGCCGGTGAACACGCAGTGATGTACACCCAGTCGTTGCGCTACAGCGCAGCCCAGACCCACATGCAGTTTGACGCCCAGTTTCTGGTTGCTCCGTTGGTTCAGGACGCCGAGTCCGTTCGGCCCTTTTTGCGCAATGCGCCGCAATCGGTTTTTCTGAAGTACAAGAATGAAGACAGCTGGACCGCGCGTCTGCGCCGCAAGCTGCGCAGTGTGAGTGGCGCCGATTGGCCTTTGCTGGATGACATGGCGGAAGCCTTTCATGTGGCGCCCACGACACTGCGGCGTCGGCTGGAATCAGAGGGTACAAGTTACCAGGGCATCAAGGACCAGCTGCGGCGCGATGCAGCCATCCACCATCTGTGCCACTCCACGCTCGGCATCGCCGAGATCGCTCACCGGCTTGGCTTTCAAGAGCCCAGTGCTTTCCATCGGGCGTTCAAGAAATGGACAGGTGCCCAGCCTGGCGAGTACCGCATGCAGCAGGCCCGGACTGTCGCTGCCAGGGACAAGGTTAAATCCAGCCGTCCTTCATAAAGTGACACAACAACACCGCGCAATTGGCTGTGAGTGTGCCCCGCGCCCTGGCATCGCCGTCATGGAATTTCAGCTCGGGAATGTGCTTCGAACCAGATGCCGGCGAAAGCGGTACACGCCGCACCGGTGCTGGCCGGCGCCAGCATCGTCGGAATGGCGGTACCGATCAGGTCGTGGTTGTTCCTGATTTCTGTGCTGATACGGGCCCGACGGCTTACTACACAGCTGAAATGGTCCTGCACGCCGGTGCAAATTTGCAGCATCCGGCTGCGATGCGACCTCCCGGTGTCTGCCAGTTCGGGACTGCAGCTT
>CAZANT010000445.1:0-1827 GCA_964486575.1 uncultured Burkholderiaceae bacterium
CCGTATTGGAAGTCATTTGCGAGGGCCGCCACAGCCGCCAGCGCGACGCCCGCGGCGCCAGCCTGGCGCTGCACCCCTACGGCCAGCGCGCAATCGCCGCCCGCTTGGTGTGCGACCAGCCCCACAACGGCGTGGCGCGTCAGTGGTTTGCCAACGGCGAGGTGCTGGCCTTGTTGCCACTGGCCGGGAACTCGCTGGCTCTGGTCTGGTCAGTCTCGGATGCCCATGCCAACGAACTGATGCAGATGCCCGCCACCGCCTTTGAGGAACGGCTGGCAGCGGCCAGCCTCGGTGCCGCCACGCCGCTGCGGCTTACCAGCGAACGCGCCAGCTGGCCGCTGATGCTGGGCAGGGCTTCGCACTGGGTCGGCCCTGGCTGGGCGTTGGCCGGTGACGCCGCCCACTGCATTCACCCCCTGGCGGGCCAGGGCCTGAACCTGGGCCTGGGCGACGTGGCCGAGCTGGCCCGCGTGCTGGCCGCCCGCAGTGGCGGCGACTACTGGCGCAGCCTGGGCGACCTGCGCCTGCTGCGCCGCTACGAACGTGCCCGGCAGGCCGATGTGGCCACCATGGCCGGTTTCACCGACCAACTGCAGCGCCTGTTTGCCCACAACGATGGGCCCTGGCCTGCGCTGCGCAACGGCGCCATGCGGGCGGTCGGGCGCAGCGGCCCGGTCAAACACTGGCTGGCACGCCAGGCCATGGGATTGGCCTGAGTTTTCTTGTGCCTGTTTTCTCTTGTTTTTTCTTCTATTGGGCCCTGCCATGAACACTCCCTTTTCCCTGTCGCTGCGCTCGCTGTTGGCCGCGTTGTGGCTGTTCACCCTGGCGAGCGCCCACGCGCAGTCGCCTGAGGCCACCATTCGCAAAAACCTCGCCGAGCGGCTGCCCAACCTGCCCAAGATCGACGAGGTGCGCAAAACGCCGATGGAAGGCCTGTTTGAAGTGCGCGCCAACGGTACCGACATTTTCTACACCGACGCCAAGGGCGACTTTCTGGTGCAGGGCAACCTGATCGACACCGTCGGTCGCCGCAACCTGACGGAAGAGCGCACCGAAAAGCTGCTCGCCATCGACTTCAAAACCCTGCCCATCAAAGACGCGTTCACCCTGGTGCGCGGCAACGGCAAGCGCAAGATCGCGGTGTTTGAAGACCCCAACTGCGGCTACTGCAAGCGCTTTGAGCGCGACCTGCAGAAGGTCGACAACGTGACCGTCTACATGTTCCTGTACCCGATCCTGGGTGCGGACTCGGTCGACAAGTCGAACAACATCTGGTGCGCCAAAAACAAGGTCAAGACCTGGCGCGACTGGATGATCGACGATGTCACCCCGCCCGACGCGAACTGCGACGCTGCGGCCATCCAGCGCAATGTGGACTTTGGCCGCAAGGCCAAAATCACCGGCACGCCCACCCTGGTGTTTGCCGATGGTTCACGTGTGCCGGGCGCCATCAATGCTCAGCAGGTCGAAAAACTCCTTGCCGAGGCAGGAAACTAAGCCAAGTTCGCCTAAAGCCTTAGTGAAATCTAGCATTATAGCTACGATTTAGATAGCATAAACACCTTTTGTCTCAACCAGTTACTGCATGAACACCGACCTCCAAATGCTCGGTGTCCCCGAACAGCTTCAGAACTTCCCGCCCACGGTGGCCGAAGTGGTCGCCCGGCTTGACCGCCTGCAACCCACCACGTACGCCCGCACCCGCAACGCGCTGGACGGTGCCGTCTCTGGGCTCTCACCTTATTTCACCCATGGGCTGGTCAGCCTGCCGCAGGCCGCCATCCGGCTGTCGCGCCACCACCGGCTGGGCTACGACGACAAGCT
>CAZANT010000446.1:0-1822 GCA_964486575.1 uncultured Burkholderiaceae bacterium
AACGCTCATGCCGGGGTCGAGCGCGGGAGACGACAGCACCAGCCCGTCCACCGGTCGCAGGGCCAGCGACACGAAGCGCGCCGCCACCACCCCGCCCAGGCTGTGGCCCAGTAACACCACCGGCAGCCCCGGGTGGGAGGCGCGGGCATGGTCCACCACCTCGGCGAGGTCGTGCACCAGCGTGTGGGGCAGGGGCGCGGCACCGCGCGCGCCGCTGGACTGTCCATGGCCGCGCTGGTCGTACCCGCGCACCGCGTAGCCCCAGGCGTTGAGGTCGGCAGCCAACTCGGCGTAGCGGCCCGCGTGTTCACCCAGGCCGTGGACGAGCAGCACCAGCGCGCGGGGCCGTTGTCCGTTCGGCAATGGCCAGTCGAACAGTGCCAGCTGGGTGTTGTCTGCGGTGCCGAGACGGTGGGTCGGAGCCAGGGCACTCATGGGCACTGCGCAATCACGTGGGCCACCGCCGCGGTGAGCTTTTTGGCGTAGGGCAGGTGCAAAAACTCGTTGGGCCCGTGGGCATTGCTCTTGGGACCAAGCACGCCACAGACCATCATTTGCGCTTCGGGGAAGCCCGCGCTCAGCATGTTCATCAGCGGGATGGTGCCACCCTGGCCGATGGTGCCGCAGGGCGCGCCAAAGTGCGCGAGCGACGCACTGTTCAGCGCATGCTCGAACCATGGCACGGTGCTGGGCGCGTTCCAGCCGGTGGCGCCGCCCCCGCCTTCGAAAGTGACCTTGGCCTGGTAGGGCGCGTTGTCTTCCAGCAGGGTCTTGAGCTGCTGCACGGCCTGGGCCGCATCCACCAGCGGTGGCAGACGCAAGGACAGCTTGAACGCGGTGTAGGGCCGCAGCACGTTGCCCGCGTCTTTGAACGCGGGCAGGCCTTCGGCACCTGTGACGCTCAGGGTGGGGCGCCAGGTGCGGTTGAGCAGCGCCTCCACCGGGTCGGTGGTGGTGGGCAGAGTGAAATTGGTGGCACCACCGCAGTCGTGGTGGGCCCAGGGGAAGCGCTTGTGGAGCTCGTCACCCAAGATGGCGGCGGTGGCTTTGGCCTGGGCCAGCCGCTCGGACGGGATCTCGCAGTGGAAGCTGGCGGGCAACAAGCGGCCGGTGGCGCTGTCTTCCAATCGGTCCAGCACCTGGCGCATGATGCGGAAGCTCGACGGCACCACGCCCGAGGCGTCGCCCGAGTGCACGCCTTCGGTCAGCACCTCCACCTTCAGCACGCCACCAGCCAAGCCGCGCAGCGAGGTGGTGAGCCAAAGCTGGTCGTAATTGCCGGCGCCGGAGTCCAGGCAGACCACCAGGCCCACGTCGCCCAGGCGCGGGCGAAGCGCGTCCACGTAGGGCAGCAGGTCGTAAGAGCCCGACTCTTCGCATGTTTCGATCAGCCCGACGATGCGCGGGTGCGGCGTGTTCTGGTTTTTGAGCGCCTGCACCGCGGCGATGCTGGCGTAGACCGCATAGCCGTCGTCGGCGCTGCCACGGCCGTAGAGCTTGCCGTCTTCGAGTTTGGGTGTCCAGGGACCGAGGTCGTTGCGCCAGCCGGTGAACTCGGGCTGTTTGTCGAGGTGGCCATACATCAGCACGGTGGTGGCGCCGGGTCCAGTGGCAGGGATCTCAAAAAACAGCACCGGCGTGCGCTGACCCAGCCGCACCACCTCCAGCGTCAGACCAGGCACTTTCTGCGCCTCGATCCATTGCGCTGCGTTGCGCACCACGGTCTCAATGTGGCCGTGGGCCGCCCAGTCGGCGTCGAACCCGGGTGACTTGGCGGGGATGGTGATGTAGTCGTTGATCTGCCGCACGATGTCGCCGTCCC
>CAZANT010000447.1:0-1821 GCA_964486575.1 uncultured Burkholderiaceae bacterium
GTCGCGTTCGGGCGGCGCGCTGGGGCTGGGGGCAGCGCTCGGTTGGGCACGGAATTGCGCCACCAGCTTGGCGGTCATGCTGTCGGCAATCACCGGTTCGCCCTTGTGAGCGCGGCGGATCGCGGCGGTCAGCGCCTCGGCCTCGATATTCTTGATCAGATAGCCGCGCGCTCCGTCGCGCAGCGCCTGGCCAAGCTCGTCCGCCTCTTCCGATACGGTCAGGATGATGACCGCGGTTTGCGGCAGGTCCTGCACCAGCAGCTGCAGGGTTTCCAGGCCGGATAGGCCGGGCATGTTCAGGTCGAGCAGGATCACATCGGGGCGATATTCCTTGGCGCGTTTGATGCCTTCCACGCCATCGGCCGCCTCGGCCACGATCTCAAGGTCAGCCTCGCGCTGCAGGAGCTGGCGTACGCCGGAGCGAAACAGGCTATGGTCGTCAATCAGCAGGATACGAATCGTCATGTCGGGTTCCGGGAAAAAATTCAGGCAGCCTGGCGTTCGCTGCTGGGCAGGATGAGCTGGACGCTGGCGCCCTCGCCGGGGCGGCCCTCCAAGGTCAGCTGGGCATTCAGGCGCGCGGCGCGCTCCTGCATGATGTGCAGGCCGATATGCCGCTCGCCACGCTCGGCCACTTCGCCCGCCTCATAGCCCTCGCCATTATCGCGGACCAGCAGCTCGAAATCGCGCGCATTGCGGATCTGCACGTCCACTCGGCTGGCATGCGCATGCTTGCGCACATTCGACAGCGCCTCCTGCAGGATGAACAGCACCTGCAGCTGCTGCTCAGGCGGCAGCGGCGCGCCGTCCGGGTCATCCACCTGCAGCGCCACCTCGATACCGGTCTGGCGACGGAAACGCGCCAGCGTGTCTTCCACCGCTGCCATCAATTCGCCCTGGCCGAGCTTGCTGCGGAAGTTGATCAGCAGCTCACGCACATCCTGGTAGCTTTCATCCACACCGGTGCGCAGCAGCGGCAGGATATTGCGAACCTCGTCCAGATCGTTGCGCTGCACGGCGGCGTCCAGCATCTGCAGCTGCAGATTGAGGAAGTTCAGGCCCTGGGCAATGCTGTCGTGCAGGCCCTGCGCGACCAGGCTGCGCTCCTCGGCCACCGCCAGCTGGCGCGCCTTGGCGCTCAGGCGGCGGTTGTCCAGCGCCACACCCAGGTGCTGACCGAGCGTTTCCAGCAGCTGGGCCTCGGCCGCCGGCACCTCGTGTGAGTTACGGAAATGCAGTGAGAAGGAGCCGAGCACCTCGTCCTGGGTCACCACACGGAACACGGCCAGACCCTTGAAGCCATCCTTGGCGCAGTGGAAGGCCTCGGGCTGCGGCAGCTTGCGGAAGTCGCGTATCACGACCACGCCCTGCTGGGTGGCCTCGCCACAGAAGCAGGCATCCACCTTCATGCAGTGCTCAGTCTCCTCGAGTGCTTCCGACAGGCCCTCGGACACCACCAGGTGCAGCTTTTCGCCGAGCGGGTCGATCACCCGGATGCTGCCGCCGTCGGCATTGAACTGCTGCATCACGCGCTGCAAGAAACCCTGGCAGAGGGCATCGATATCATTGGGCAGGTTCAGGAAGGCGGCCATATCGTAGAGTGCCCCGAGCTCGCGGTTCTGCTCGGCCAGCTGGGCCGTTTTCTGTTGCACGCGGTCTTCCAGCTCGCGGTACAGGCCTTCCAGCTCATCGGCCATATGGTTGAAGCCCTGGGCCAGCGCGCCGAATTCATCGCGGGTCTCCACCGGCACACGTACACCGAATTCGTGTGCGGCCATGCGGCGCAGGGCGTCCTGCAGATGCAGGATGGGCGCGATGATC
>CAZANT010000448.1:0-1814 GCA_964486575.1 uncultured Burkholderiaceae bacterium
GCAGGCCTGGATGCTGTCGCCTGAGGCTGGGCACGGATGAGCATGAACACTGTGACCACAACGGCCCCGGTTCCTGCCCACCTGCAATCGTTTCTCGCGTTCGACTATGGCGTCAAACGCACTGGCGTGGCCAGTGGTAACCGGCTGCTGAAGCAGGCCAGCCCTCAAGCCACCATCAGCGCAACCGGTGACGCACGCTTTGCCCAAGTGGATGCCCGCATCCGCGAATGGCAACCCGACGCGCTGGTGGTGGGCGTGCCCTTCCACCCCGACGGGGCCAGCCACGAGAACACCGACCGCGCCCGCAAATTTGCGCGCCAGCTGCATGGCCGCTTCAAACTGCCGGTGTTTGAGGTGGACGAACGCTACAGCACGACCGAAGCCTTGGCGCAGGGCGCCAAAGATGCCGATGCGGCGTCGGCCTGCATCATTCTTGAACAATTCCTGAGGAGCCTCCCGTGACGCAACTCGCGCTTGATGCCGAGGCCCTGTACCAAGACCTCCTGCGCAGTGTGAAGAACCTGCACAGCCCCGGGGTGCGCCTGGTCGGCATCCACTCGGGCGGCGCCTGGCTGGCCGAACGGGTGCAACAGGATCTAAATTTGGCTGATCCGCCAGGGACCATTTCATCGGCCATGCACCGTGACGACTTTGCCCAGCGTGGGCTGTCGGACGGTGGCCAGACGCAGCTGAAGTTCGACGTCAACGGGGCTGACATCTTGCTGTTTGACGACGTGCTCTACACCGGTCGTACCATCCGCGCCGCGCTCAACGAACTGTTCGACTACGGCCGCCCGGCCAGCGTGAAGCTGGTGGTGCTGGTGGACCGCGGTGGCCGCGAACTGCCGATACAGGCCGATGTGGTGGCCGCACGGATCGCCCTGCCCGCGACCCAGTCGCTGGCCCTGATCAGAGACGAAGCCGGCCGCTTCAGCTTCCAGGTGGAAACCGCCTAATGCTCTACAAACGCAACCCCCAACTCAACAAGAACGGCGAGCTGGTTCACCTGCTTTCCATTGAGGGACTGCCCAAGTCCATCCTCACCCACATTCTGGACACGGCCGCAAACTTCGTCAGCGTGAGCGACCGCGAGGTGAAAAAAGTACCGCTGCTGCGCGGCAAAAGCGTCTTCAACCTGTTCTTCGAGAACAGCACCCGCACCCGCACCACCTTCGAGATCGCCGCCACCCGACTGAGCGCTGACGTCATCAACCTTGACATCGCCCGCAGTTCGGCCAGCAAGGGGGAATCGCTGCTGGACACCATTGCCAACCTCAGCGCCATGGCGGCCGACCTCTTCGTGGTGCGCCACGGCGAGAGCGGTGCGCCCTACCTGATCGCGCAGCATGTGGCGCCGCATGTGCACGTCATCAACGCGGGTGACGGTCGCCACGCCCACCCCACCCAGGGCCTGCTGGACATGTACACCATCCGGCACTACAAAAAAGACTTCTCCAACCTCACGGTGGCCATCGTTGGCGATGTGTTGCACTCGCGGGTGGCGCGTTCCGACATCCATGCGCTCACCACGCTGGGCTGCGCCGAAGTGCGGGTGGTCGGCCCCAAAACACTGGTGCCCAGCGACATGGCCCAGATGGGTGTGCGGGTCTGCCACACGCTGGAAGAAGGCATCAAAGGTTGCGACGTCATCATCATGCTGCGGCTGCAAAACGAGCGCATGAGTGGTGCACTGCTGCCGTCTGCACAGGAGTTCTTTAAACGCTTTGGGCTGACACCGGAGAAACTGCAACTTGCCAAGCCCGACGCCATCGTGATGCACCCGGGCCCGATCAACCGCGGCGTGGAGATCGACT
>CAZANT010000449.1:0-1806 GCA_964486575.1 uncultured Burkholderiaceae bacterium
CGGCGACTTCATCAGCGTCGCCCGCGCCGCCGCCAACACCGCCGTCACCGCTGGGGGCGGTGGTGACAACACCCTCGTCACCGGCGTGATCATCGACCGCGCCCTGCACGGCAACGCGCAGTCCTGCGTGGTGGCGATTCCCTTCACCACGACACTCGCCGCGGCCGCGACCCTCTCGATCGGTTACACTGTGCAGTCGGGCGAGGCGGCCAACCTCTCTGACGCCGCGACGCTCGTCACCGCAAACGCCGCTGTTGTGGCGACTGGCCCCGGTGGCGGTGGCACCGTGACCGGCGTCTTCGAGGTCAACGTGTCGCTCGCGGGTGCGGGCCGCTATGTCCGGGTCAACTTCACCCCGGACCTGTCCGCCGCCAACACGGACACGGCCGCGCTCTCTGCCGTCGTCATCTTCGGCGGCGCTGACCGTCTGCCCGTCTGATGAAGTCGGTTCGCTTCACCGGCCACTACCGCAACTATAACGCGGGCGAAGTGGCCGGTTTCCCTGACGATCACGCAGACGAGCTGATCGCGCAGGGGTTCGCCGTGTCGCTGGCCGACGCTCTGGCGGCGGAGGAAGCAGCGGCCAAGGCCGCTGAGGAAGCCGCTGCGGCTGCTGCCGTCGAAGAAGCCCCAGCCAAGGCCAAGAAGGGCTGACAGCTATGACACCCCTTGCCCCCGTCCTTGTGACGCCACCAGCGACCTTGCCCATTACTGTGGGTGAGGCAAAGCAGCACGCGCGCTTTGACAGCAACCATGAAGACGATGTCTTCGCGGCGCTGATCAGCACGGCTGTGGCGCATCTGGACGGGTGGTCGGGGATACTTGGTCGCTGCATCATGCCGCAGACATGGGCGCAGTCCTTCGATGCCTTTCCGGCAGGCGACACGCTTCGCCTGCCGTTTCCAGACGTGACCACCGTGAGTGTCACCTATCGCGACAGTGCAAATGCACAGCAGACTTTGCCGACCGCGTCGTACGGGCTCTTTGCCGATGCGTCCGGTTCATTCCTTGCGCTGGCAGATGGTGCGTTGTGGCCGACCACCTATGCGCGGCGAGACGCGGTCAGGGTCGAGTTTACGGCAGGCCTGCCCGCCGCCAGCCTCCCTGCAGTGAGAGCGGCGATCTGCATGCTCGTCGCCTACTGGTTCGAGAACCGCGAAGCAGTGACGATGGGCCAAGGATCGGAAATGCCAATGGCCGTTTCGGCCCTGATCTCACCTTTGCGCCGCACGGTGGTGTGATGCCTGCTGGTGTGCGCGACAGCCTCGTGCAATTCAGCCGCGCAACGCTGACCGACGACGGTTTGTCAAAGGTCGAAACCTGGGCTGACCACGGCGCGCCCATGTCAGCATCGAAAGCCGACATCAGTGATGGCGAGAGATGGCGGGCCGGTGAGGTGGCGGCAAACATTACCTCGCGCTTTCAGGTCATCTGGTCCCCATTCACAGCGGATTTGACGCCGCGCGATCGGCTTACCTGCGATGGCCGAACCTATGACATCACCGGAATCAAGGAGATCGGGCGGCGCAAGCTCCTGGAGATCACCGCTGCGGCGAGGGCTGACTGATGGCGCGCAACACCTTCGGATTGAAAGTGGAGGGCATCGAGGAATTCGAGAGCGCCCTGGCTGATCTTGGCAAGCGGCTGGGCCGGTCGGTCCTGGAGAGGTCGATGCGCAAAGCGGCCGCCCCGATGCTCGACCTGGCCAAGGAGATGGCCCCTCATGGCGAGGGCGACCTTGAACGCAGCCTGAAGATCGCGCGGATCACGGTTTCCGACCCTGGCAAGGCGGCATACGCTGCAGTG
>CAZANT010000450.1:0-1778 GCA_964486575.1 uncultured Burkholderiaceae bacterium
TCAACATCGCGGTGGTGGGCGGCGGCACCCACCCGTTCCAGCAGTGGCACGAGCGCCGCATTTACGACAAGCCGCGTTTCCGTGAACTCTCGGAACTCTACGGCTACCTGTCCAAGCAGTTCACCATTTTTGGCCAGCATGTGCACGTGGGCTGCCCCGATGCCGACACCGCACTGCAACTCTTGCACCGCATGAGCCGCTACATCCCGCACTTCATCGCACTCTCGGCCTCGTCGCCGTACGTGCAGGGACAAGACACGGCGTTCGACTCGGCGCGGCTGAACTCGGTGTTTGCCTTCCCGCTGTCGGGCCGTGCGCCCTTCACCCTGACCTGGGCCGAGTTCTCGGAGTACTTCGACAAGATGACCCACACCGGGGTGGTCAAAAGCATGAAGGACTTTTACTGGGACATCCGGCCCAAACCGGAGTTCGGCACCATCGAGATCCGGGTCTTTGACACGCCACTGACCATTGAGCGCGCCGCCGCGCTGGCGGGTTATGTGCAGTCGCTGGCCGCCTGGCTGATGCGTGACCAACCCTTTGTGCCGCGCGAAGACGACTACCTGGTCTACACCTACAACCGCTTTCAGGCCTGCCGCTTCGGGCTGGACGCGGTGTATGTGGACCCTGCTACCGGCGAACACATGGCGCTGCGCGAGCACATCTTGCTGACCATGCACCAGATTGCCCAACACGCGCAGGGGCTGGGCGCGAGCGGCGCGGTGCAGCAGCTGCGCGCCGAGGTCAACAAAAACGAGAACGATGCCCGCTGGCTGCGCGAACTGCAAGCCCAGGAGCAACTGCTGGCCGAGGTGATCCGGCAGGCGGCACTGAAATTTCGCGGCGTGCCGGTCTGAGCGAGCCCCAACGGGCAGGCACGGACGGTATGCTCGTGCAATGGGTGAATTCGACCTGATCAACCGCTTCTTCAAGCGCCCCGCCACCGGCGCTGTGGCGCTGGGCGTGGGCGACGACTGTGCGCTTCTGCAACCCACGCTTGGCATGCAACTCGCCGTTTCCAGCGACATGCTGGTCGAAGGCCGGCACTTCCTGTCCACGGTGGACCCCTTCAAGCTTGGCCACAAGGCCCTGGCGGTGAACCTGAGCGACCTCGCTGCCTGCGGTGCCAAGCCTCTGGCCTTCACACTGGCGCTCGCCCTGCCGCGCGCCGACGCGGCCTGGCTGGAGCCGTTCTCCCGCGGCCTGCTGGCCTTGGCCGATGCGCACGGTTGTGCATTGGCGGGGGGGGACACCACCCAAGGCCCGCTCAACATTTGCATCACCGTCCTCGGCGAGGTGCCGCCCACGCAGGCCCTGCTGCGCCACCGTGCGCAACCCGGCGACGACCTCTACGTCAGCGGTCAGGTGGGCGATGCGCGGCTGGCGCTTGAAGTGTTTCGCGGCACGCAGGCCCTGCCGGCCGATGCGTTCACTGCGGTGCGCACCCGCATGGAGCAACCAACCCCCCGGGTGGCACTCGGCCAGGCGCTGCGCGGTGTGGCCCACGCGGCGATTGATGTCAGCGACGGCCTGCTCGGCGACCTGCGTCACGTCCTCAGCGCATCGAACTGTGGCGCCACAGTGGACACGGTGTTCGTGTTCTCTTCAGACGCCACCAGTGCCACCCTGAAACAGCTGCCGACCGCACTGGCACTCGACTGTGCACTGGCCGGTGGCGACGACTACGAGTTGCTCTTCACCGCGCCGGCCTCGGCCCGCAGCGCGGTGCAGCAAGCGGCTCGCGACAGCGCCACGCCGGTCACCCGCATTGGCCAGAT
>CAZANT010000451.1:0-1773 GCA_964486575.1 uncultured Burkholderiaceae bacterium
TGGCGGTGTATTCGGCGCGGGTGCGGGTGATGTAGTTTTCGCCAGTCTCCGCGCTGCGCTCGGCCATTTTGGCGGCCAGCAGTGAAGAGTTGGCCGCCACCAAAGCACGCACGCTGTTGCGGTCTTGTCCCATCACCACCAGCCGCGCCAGCAGCTTGACCGCGGTTTGGGCGGGCGTGGGGGAGACCAGACAGTCCAGCAACTCGCGGATGCGCAGAAAACGCTCGCGCAGTTGGCGCAGGCGGAACACCAGACCAACCGAAATGCCGTTTTCGTCCAGGTGGGCGTAAATGCCCGCCACCGCCTGGCGGCAGGCGTCGAGTTGTTCGCGCAGCTGGGTGGCGGCGGCGTTCAGCCGCTCGGTCAGGTCGCCCGGTGGCGGTGAGAGCGGGTCCAGTTCCCGGCGCAGGGCGGAGAGCGATGCCGCCAGCGCGTGGAAGGGCTGGGCCTTGCGCGCGTCGTCGCTCATGCGCAGCCGCAACTCGGGCGCAAAACCGGTGGCGCAGACCTGCACCGTGCAGTAGGTGATCGCGTCCAGCACGGTGCGCTGCCAGCGTGGCCAGGGTGGGGCGTCGTTGGCCCCCGGTGCAGGGGTGAGCACTTGCACCAGCCGGGCCAGCAACTGCTCGTCCAGCTGGGCCAGCCACTGCGCGTCAAACCGGTTCGGCAGGGCGAGTGAGAACAGCTCGGCCGCGTCCACCGTTTCTGGCGTCACGGGCAGCAGCTTGCGGCGCAGGCGGTCGGCCAGCTCGCTGGTGAAAGCGGTGCGCGGGGCAAAGCCAAAGTCGGCGAGCAGCACGGTCACGTCCACCTCGGCGATCAGGGCTTGCCACCAGGCCTGCAGCGGCAGGCGGAAATCGGCCCGGGCTTCGGCGGCCTCGACCAGTGCGAGCACGCGGCGGCTCGCGGCATCGGACGAGGTGTTGTCGCCGCGCACCCAATTCAACAGGGCGATCAGCCACAGGTGGCGCTCGGCCAGCGGGGCCTCGGGGTTGAGCCGCGCCAGCAGCGTGAGGAGGTCGGGCGGGGTCGGCCGACTCAATGCAGCACCCGGCCGGTGCCGGGCACGTCGGCCTCCAGCACAAAAAGTTTGACCGGGGCGTCGAACCGGGTCGCGTCGTCGGCCATGCAGAAGTAGGTGCCGTGCATGGTGCCGCTGGCGGTGCGCAAGCGGCTGCCGCTGGTGTATTCAAACGCCTCGCCGGGTTTGAGCAGCGGCTGGTGGCCAACCACTCCCAGGCCCTTGACCTCTTCGGTGTGGCCAGTGGCGTCCACAATGACCCAGTGGCGCGCGATCAGCTGTGCCGGGACGTCGCCGGTGTTGCGAATGGTGACGGTGTAGGCGAAGCTGTAGAGGTTGGCGTCGGGTTGGGACTGCTCTGGCAGAAACTGCGGCTGGACGTCAACGGTGAATTCGTAGGTGGGCATGCGGCAATGCTAACTGCAGAAGAACGCGCCCGGGTGTCGGGTGAATTCGCGTCAGAATGTCGGGATGAGCACCTCTGCCCCCACCTACCGCATCGCCCCGTCCATCTTGTCTGCCGACTTCGCACGGCTGGGTGAAGAAGTCAAAAACGTCATTGCCGCTGGCGCCGACTGGATCCACTTTGACGTGATGGACAACCATTACGTGCCCAACCTCACCTTCGGCCCCATGGTGTGCCAGGCGCTCAAGCCCCATGCCAAGACCGCCGCCGGTGTGGCCGTACCGATCGATGTGCACCTGATGATCCAGCCGGTGGACGCCCTGGCCGCCGCGTTTGCCGACGCGGG
>CAZANT010000452.1:0-1769 GCA_964486575.1 uncultured Burkholderiaceae bacterium
GACCAGTCGGTCACCTCGGCGAGTTCACCGCTCAGGTGGTCGAGGATGTCCTGCGCCTCGCTGGCGTAGTGGTCGGTGATGTAAAGCAGGCCCAAAGTGGGCGCCTTGGCGTAATCGGGTAGCGCCAACTGGGCGCGCAGCTGTGCCAGCACCAGACCGGCGGCCATGCGCCATTGCGGGTGGGTGGCGTGGCCATAAGGGAAGAGTTTCACAGGCAGTGTTTGGGGCTAAATTGCCTCCATGGTAGAGCAAACCCGACCGCCCTACCGCTGCATGGCCCTGTCGCCTTCGTGGCTGAGCGGACCTCAGCGCGCGGTCTTGCGGCGGGTGGTTTTGGCCGCGGCTTTCCGGGGCGCTGCCTTGCGTGGCGTAGCCCCAGCCGTCAGGGTCTTGCCAGCTGCCCGAGCGATGCCTGTGGCACTCTTGATCGCTTCCTTGGCCATGCCGGTGGCCATGTGGCGGGTGGTGTCAATGGCGGTGTTGCGGGCCACGTCTTTCATGGCGTTGGCGGCAATGCCCTGGAACTGCTCGGTGAGCGCCCCCCACCACTGCATTGGGTCCACCACACCGCCGGCCGCAGCCGACTTGGCAGCGCTGGCCTTGCGTTTGCTGGCCACGGCTTTGGCCGCGCCTGTGGCAGCACCGCCGACGGCGCTGGCCGCCATGCCCGCCGCACCGGTGGCCATGTCAAACGCCGACTTGGCGGTGCCACTGGCTTTTTCACCCATCTTTTGGGCACCGCCCATCAGCGTGCTGCCCACGGCTTCGGAGGCCTTGAGCTTGAAGGCGTTGGCCATGTCGCCCATGCTGAAGTTCATGCCCTTGAGAGTGGCCAGCGTCATTTTCTGCACCTCCAGCGCCTGGATGGTGGCACCCAGCACTTTCGAGTTTTGCTCCAGCCAGAAATGCACCGCCTTGAGTTCTTCAATCCGTTTTTCCAACTCCTCCACATTCAGCGTGGGGGCCACCCAGCTGGAGAGGTTGGGCATTTGCGGAATCGCACCCGCAGCACTGGCGGAGGCCTGCTTGGTCAGGTTCTGCAAGAAGTCAAAACCGGGCACGAATTTGCCAAAACCAAAGCCTGGTGAATCGCTCATGTCTGTCCCCTTGGTGTGTTCGCTTATTCTGCGGACAGCTTACCCCAACCTGCCCCGCTTGGCGAATCACCGGCGAATGGGTGCGTCAGGGTTCAATGGTGCTGGTGCCCGCCGGCTTTGGCGCTGCCGCCGGGCGCGGTGGCGCTGACCGGCAGGCTCAGGGCCTGTTCAGTCAGTTTGCCTTGGGCGTCCTTGAACACCAGCGTAACCGGCACGGTGGTGTCTTTGACCAAGGGCTGTTTCAGGTCCATCAGCATCACGTGGTAGCCGCCAGGCTTGAGCTCCACGGTTTTGCCTGCAGGCAGCTCCAGGCCGGGGATGGGGCGCATGCGCATCACGTCACCGTCCATTTTCATCTCGTGCACTTCCGCCACGCCTGCGGCGGGCGACTTGACGCCGACCAGTTGGAGCGGCGTGTTGGATGTGAGTTTCATGAAACTGCCCGTGCCTTTTTGCCCCGTGACGGTGGCGCGCACCCAGGCGTCTTTTACCTCGACGGTTTGGGCTTGGGCCACGGTACAGCCCAGTGCGAGGGCACCCACCAACAGTTTCGTCTTGATTGCTTGCATTGCTTTCTCCTTGGTTGAAAAGTTGGGGCGATGGACCCCGGTTATCGCTTGGGCTCTGTCACGAAGCCGATTTTTTTGACGCCTGCGAGCTGCGCGGCGGCCA
>CAZANT010000453.1:0-1752 GCA_964486575.1 uncultured Burkholderiaceae bacterium
TGGGTCAGGAGCGTGCGCAGTGGGTCAGCTCGGGCTTCATGGTGGCGATGACGGTTTCGATGCTGACCACGCCCTGGCTGCTGTCCCGCTACGGCTACCGGCTCACCTATTCGGCGGCCATGTGGCTGCTGCTGGCGGGCGGTGTGGTTGGCGGCTTGTCCAACCGCTACGACCTGGTGTTGCTGGCCCGCGTCGCCGAAGGGCTGGCCGCAGGGGTGGTGATGCCGATTCCCGCCATCATCATCCTGCGCGCGTTTGAGCCGCACGAACAGGGCCGTGCCAGCGGCATTTTTGGCATGGGCGTGGTGCTGGCGCCGGCGCTCGGACCCAGCATTGGCGGTGTGCTGGTGGACTTGTTCGGCTGGCGCTCGATTTTTTTCCTGGTGGTGCCGTTTTGTCTCGCCTCACTCGGGTTAGCGCGGACCTATGTGCCGGTGTCGGCCCCCGGCGGTGTGGCCGCCAACCGGGCCGGTGCGGCACTCGACTGGCGCGGCCTGCTGCTCGGCAGCGTGGGCACACTGTGCCTGTTGAACGGGTTGGTGGCCCTGCACGGCGGCTCGGCCACCCAGGCCGGCGCGCTTCTGTGCACGGCCGCTGCGGCGCTGGTGGCCTTCATTTGGTGGCAACGGCGGGTGGCGGCAGCCGGCAAAGAGCCGCTGATGAACCTCGCGCTGTTCGGCTACCGTCAGTTCGCCATGGGCAGCATCGTGGCCTTCATTTACGGCACCGCGCTGTTCGGTTCGACCTACTTGCTGCCGGTCTACCTGCAATTGGGCTTGGGACTTTCGCCCTCGCACGTGGGCACGCTGCTGCTGCCCGCCGGTGCGGTGCTGGCACTGACGATTGCGGGCGTGGGCCGGCTGGCCGACCGGCAACCGACCTATGTGCTGGTCAGCATTGGCCTGGCGCTGCTGGCCATGTCGTTTGGGCTGATGGTCACCGTGGGCCTGGGCACGGCGCTCTGGGTGCTGGTGGCCTGGGCGATTCTGGGCCGCATTGGCCTTGGTTTCGTTTTGCCGTCGCTCAACCTGGGCGCGATGCGCGGCATCGACAAAAACCTGATTCCACAGGGCGCCAGCGCAATCAACTTCGTGCGCATGCTGGGCGGCGCGGCCGGCGTCAGCCTGTGTGGCATCGTGCTCGAGTGGCGGCTGGCGGTGCATGGCGACAGCCTGACCATCGCTGCCACCAGCCCCGCCCGGCTGCTGGCTTTCAACGAGTCGTTCGTCATGCTGGCTGCCCTGTGTGCATTGGCCTTGGTCGCGGCCTGGCAGCTGCGTGAAGTGCCGCAAAAAACCGGATAACACCATGTGCCAACTCTTGGGCATGAACTGCAACACGCCCACCGACGTGACCTTCAGCTTCACCGGCTTCGCACAGCGTGGCGGCCGCACCGACCACCACGCCGACGGCTGGGGCATCGCGTTTTTTGAAGGTGGCACCGAGCCTGGCAGCGACAAAGGCCTGCGCCACTTCGTTGACCACCAACCCGCCGCCGACTCGCCGGTGGCTGAGCTGATCCGCCGCTACCCGATCCGCAGCCGCAACGTGATTGCCCACATTCGCAAAGCCACGCAAGGTGCGGTGGCGTTGGAGAACTGTCACCCCTTTGTGCGCGAACTGTGGGGGCGTTACTGGGTGTTTGCCCACAACGGCGACCTGAAAGATTTTCACCCCCGATTGCACGGGAGTTTCCGCCCGGTGGGCAGCACCGACAGCGAACGCGCGTTTTGCTGGCTGCTGCAGGAAATG
>CAZANT010000454.1:0-1752 GCA_964486575.1 uncultured Burkholderiaceae bacterium
GTGCTCGACCTGCCGCTGGTACTGGGGCTGGAGCCCAAAGACATGGTGATGTTGATGCTGGCCTTTTTGGTCAGCGCCATCACCCTGGGCACCGGGCGGACCAACGTCATGCAGGGCGCGGTGCACCTGATTCTGTTTGCCGCCTTTTTGTTTCTGGCCTTCGTCCCCTGAGCGTTGGCCTGGGCGTACTGACCGCGCTCAGTACGTCTTGTATGGCAAGAACTTGCCAGACAGCACCACGTTGACGCGGTCGCCTTTGGGGTCGGGCTGGCGCACGATGTCCATGCTGAAGTCGATGGCACTCATGATGCCGTCACCAAACTCCTCGTGGATCAGTTCCTTGATGGTGGTGCCATAGACGCTGACGATTTCGTACCAGCGGTAGATCAGCGGGTCGGTCGGCACCGGGGTGGGTAGCGAGCCTTTGTAGGGCACGACCTGCAGCCACTTTTGCTCTTCGGCCGTCAGGCCGAAAATCTTGCCGAGTATCTTGGCTTGCTCGGGCGTGGCCGTCATCTGGCCGAGGCACAGCGCTGTGGTCCACTCCTTGGAGTGGCCCACCTTCTTGGCCACGTCGGCCCACTGGATGCCTTTGGCAACTTTGGCGGTGATGATTTTTTCTGTGACTTCAAGGCGGTTCATTCAAGCTCCTGTGGCTGTTGTGTTGAGAATCTGGAGAGGTGTTCAGTGGGCAATCGCCCGGGAAACAAGAAAATCCACGATGTGGTTGCGCAGCTCGTAGTAGCCGGGCAAGTGGTGCAACGACGCGCGCTTGCGGTCTTTGGGCAGGGTGTTGACCACCACCTCGGCAATGCCGCCAGGCACGTAACCCGCGTCCGTCTCGCATCCGTTGCTCATGAGCAGGATGCGGTCGGCCAGCAAAATGGCCTCGTCCACGTCGTGGGTGATCATGAAGACGGTTTGCTGCGTCTCTCGCACGATGGCCATCAGCTCGTCTTGGATCGTCCCGCGGGTCAGCGCGTCCAGCGCGCCAAACGGCTCGTCCAGCAGCAGCATCTTGGGGCTGATGGCGAACGCGCGGGCAATGCCCACCCGCTGCTTCATGCCGCCCGAAAGTTGCGACGGCTTCTTGTCTATCGCTGGCAACAGGCCCACCAAGGCCACGTACTTTTCTACATGCACGTTGACCTGCGGCCGGCTCCATTCGGGCCAAGCTGAACGCACGGCAAAAGCAATGTTTTGCCGCACCGTCAGCCAGGGCATGAGCGCGTGACTCTGGAACACCACGCCCCGCTCCAGGCTGGGGCCGGCCACCTCGCGGTTGTCCATGAACACATGACCCGACGTGGCGGTGTCCAGCCCCGCCAGCACGTTCAGGATGGTGCTCTTACCGCAGCCGGAGTGGCCAATGATGCAGACGAACTCGCCCTTGTCGAGCGTGAACGAGACGTTGGTAAACACCGGCTTGTCGGCGACGAAGGCTTTGCTCAAGCCTTCGATTTTCAGGAAACCTTGCATGGCGCTGTCTTTCTTCGGGAGTGCGGGTGCGGCGTTACCGACACGGGTGGGCATGTCACTCCACATAGGTCACCCACTTCTGCACGCGGGCAAAACTCAGATCCAGCAGCATGCCCACCACGCCAATGACCAGAATCGCAAAAATCACGTTGGTGAGCGAGAGGTTGTTCCACTCGTTCCAGACAAAGTAACCAATGCCCGTGCCACCCACCAGCATTTCGGCGGCCACGATCACCAGCCAGGCAATGCCCATGCTGATGCGCATGCCCGTGA
>CAZANT010000455.1:0-1732 GCA_964486575.1 uncultured Burkholderiaceae bacterium
GACGCCAAGGTAATCCACTTTCGTCAGCATGTGGTGCAGGCCATGGCCGAATTCATGAAACAGGGTGGTGACGTCGTCGTGGGTCAGCAGTGCTGGCTTGCCGTTGACGCCATCGGCGAAGTTACAGACCAGTTGCGCCACCGGGGTTTGCACGGTGCCGGTGTCAGGCCGCAACCAGCGGGAGCGCACTTCGTCCATCCAGGCGCCACCGCGTTTGCCGGTGCGCGAGGTCGGGTCGAGGTAGAACTGGCCAACCAGCTTGCCATGGCGCTCGATGCGATGGAACAACACCGACGGGTGCCACACCGGCGCTTCGTCGCGGCGAATTTCCACTTCGAACAGCGTCTCAATGATCTTGAACAGCCCAGCCAGCACCTTGGGTGCGGTGAGGTACTGCTTGACCTCCTGTTCGCTGAAAGAGTAACGCGCTTCTTTCAGCTTCTCGCCGATGTAAGGCCAGTCCCAGGCCTGGGGGTCGCGCAGACCCAGTTCGTTGGCGGCGAAGGCCCGCATGTCGGCCAGGTCTTGTTCGGCGTAAGGGCGGGCTCGGCCCGCGAGATCGCGCAGAAAGTCGATCACCTCCCTGGGCGACTCGGCCATTTTGGTGACCACAGAGACGGTGCCGAAGTCGGGGTATCCCAACAATTTCGATTCTTCCAGCCGCAGGGCCAGAATTTCGTGCATCAATGGTGTGTTGTCGAGCTTTGGGTCGCCCAGTTCGCTGGCGCGGGTGACATAGGCTCGGTAGAGCGTTTCTCGCAGCGCACTGCTTTGGGCGAACTGCATCACAGGCAAATAGCAGGGCATTTTCAGCGTCAGCTTGAAGAAGCCGGCTTTGCCTTCGGCCTGCGCGGCCTGGGCAGCGGCCTGCTGCACGTCGTCGGGGATGCCGGCCATTTCTTCGGCGGATGCGAAGTAGGCGTAGACGTCGGTGGCGTCAAGCGCGTGTTCGCTGAACTGCTGGCTGAGTTCGGCCTGGCGCTCCTGGATCGCGGCAAAACGGGTGCGCGCCTCGCCCTGCAGTTCGGCACCGCTCAGCACAAAGTTCCGAATGGCCAGTGTGTGGGCCTGGGCCTGCTCGGTGTTCAGCGTGGCCGGGTCAATGGCCTTGTACTTGGCGTACAGGCGCTCATCGGCACCCAAACGGGTCCAGAACTCGGTCACCAGCGGCAGGGCGGCGGTGTAGGCTGCGCGCAGCTCGGGTCTGTCTGCCACCGCGTTCAGGTGGCTGATGCTGCTCCAGGCGCGGCCGAGTTTCTCGGTGGCCACGTCCAGCACCTTGGCAATCGCGGTCCAACTTGCAGGAAAGTCAGGCTGGGTGACGGTTTCGAGCGCCGCGTTGGCATCTGCCAGCAACACCTCCAGCGCCGGCGCCACATGGGCGGGCTGGATCTGGTCAAACAGCGGCAGATCAGACGGCGTGAGCAGGGGATTGGTCATGGGTTTTATTTTGCGGTGTTTTGCGCCTGCTTCAAGGCCGGACGAGATTGCGTTTGGCTATGGCGGTGATACCACTAGACCCGACCGGCGGCAGAACGTTCCGCCGCTTCCAGTGTGTTGACCAGCAGCATGGTGATGGTCATCGGGCCAACGCCACCGGGGACAGGGGTGATGTGGCTCGCGACCTCCCGGACCGAAGCAAAGTCCACGTCACCGCAGAGCTTGCCTTCGTCATTGCGGTTCATGCCCACGTCGAGCACCACCGCGCCGGGTTTGACCATGTCGGCGGTGA
>CAZANT010000456.1:0-1690 GCA_964486575.1 uncultured Burkholderiaceae bacterium
GATGGTGTCAAGCATTTCCATACGACAATTGTCCCATGGACGTGAACACCCCGATGCCGCTGCTGGGCGGCCTGAGCCCGAAGCAATTCATGCGGCGCCACTGGCAAAAAAAGCCGCTGTTGATCCGCCAGGCCATCCCCGGCATGCGTCCGTTGCTGGACCGCACCGCGTTGTTTGCCCTGGCAGCCAGTGAGGAAGTCGAGTCCCGCCTGGTGGTGCGTCAGGGAAACAACTGGCGCATGCGGCAGGGCCCCTTTGCCCGCCGTGCCTTGCCGCCCCTGTCTCAGAGCGACTGGACCCTGTTGGTGCAGGGCGTGGACCTGCACCATGACGGCGTTCACGCGTTGCTGCAGACCTTTCGTTTTGTGCCTGACGCTCGCCTCGACGATTTAATGGTCAGCTACGCCAGCGACGGTGGCGGTGTCGGGCCGCATTTCGACAGCTACGACGTGTTCCTGCTGCAGGCCGAGGGCCGTCGCCGCTGGCGCATCGGACCGCAAAAAGACCTCCGTCTGCGTGAGGGCGTACCGCTGAAGATCCTGGCGAACTTTGAGCCAGAACAGGAGTTCGTTCTGGAAGCCGGCGACATGCTCTACCTGCCACCTCGCTACGCTCACGACGGCGACGCACAGGGGGCTTGCATGACCTATTCGATTGGCTTTCGTGCACCCTCTCGCGGCGAGATGGTGCGTGAGCTGCTGGTTCGCCTGGCCGACGAGGCCGACGATCCCACACTGTACCGGGACCGCAACCAGCCCGCCGTGGCCGACAGCGCACAACTCCCGGAAAGCCTGGCAGCGTTCGCCCAGGATGCGCTCGCATCCCTGCTTGACGACCCGCAAGCCCTTCGCCGTGCCTTGGGCGAGTGGGCCACAGAACCCAAACCCGGTGTCTGGTTTGACAGTGCCGAAGTGGCGTTGACCGATTTGTCTGCCGGGGTTCGACTCGACCGCCGCACCCGAATGCAGTACGACGCCCAGCACATCTTCATCAATGGAGAGAGCTTTCGCGCCAGCGGCAAAGACGCACGTCTGATGCAGCAGTTGGCGCAAAACCGCTGGCTGGCTGCAGGCGAAGTCCGACGCCTCAGTGCCGAGGCGGCTGAACTGGCATCGGGGTGGTTGGAGGCTGGCTGGTTACACACGGACGCGTCGTGAACAAGAAATTACACCTTCGTTAAAGAGGCAATTCGGGTTTGCCCGAGAAAGCGGCACATTTCGTTATAATTTCTGCGTAAGTTGTGTCGCGTTGGTACGGTTGTTCGGCCAGTGACGACAGATTCGAATTGTTTTTCCCTGTGTTTTTCCATTAAAGGACTTTCAAATGAACAAGATGCTCGTTTTGGCAACCATGGTTGCAGCCGTTTCCCTCGCCGCTTGCGGCAAGAAAGAAGAGCCGGCTCCGGCGCCTGCGCCTGCACCAGTTGCCGCACCAGCACCAGCCCCAGCACCAGCCCCCGAAATGGCTGCTTCCACGGCTGCCTCGGCACCTGAAATGGCCGCTTCGGGCGCGGCTGCACCCGCTTCCGCCGCCAAGTAATTGCTTGCCGCCCAAAGAAAAAGCCACCTTCGGGTGGCTTTTTTGTTGTCAACAACACCGTTTGCTGGTGCGAGTGGTGGAGCGGGTGATGGGAATCGAACCCACGCTATTTGCTTGGGAAGCAAAAGTTCTACCATTGAACTACACCCGC
>CAZANT010000457.1:0-1687 GCA_964486575.1 uncultured Burkholderiaceae bacterium
TCTGCAGGCTGCCGCAGACGGCTTTGCTGAACACTGTCGGCAGGTGTGCGATGCCTTGAGTGTGCCCCTGCACACGGCCCATGTGAACGCCCGCCATGCGGCGGGCGACAGCCCGGAAGACGCCGCTCGCAGGGCCCGCTACGCCGCACTGGCCGAACTCGCCTCCGCTGCGGGTGCGCGCGATGTCTTGCTGGCCCAGCATGCCGACGACCAGGTCGAAACACTGTTGCTGGCCCTGAGTCGGGGCGCGGGGCTGCCGGGCTTGGCGGCAATGCCCCCGCATTTTGAACGCCACGGGGTGTGCTTCCACCGCCCGTGGCTGGCCGTGCCGGCGGCCGACATCCGCCAGTGGGCGCAAGACCGCGCCTTGCCTTTTGTCGACGACCCCAGCAACGCCAACACCGCCTTTACCCGCAACCGCATCCGCCAGCAGGTGGTGCCAGTCCTGGCCACGGCTTTCCCGCAGTTCCGCGAGACCTTTGCCCGTTCTGCCCGGCATGCAGCCCAGGCTCAGGAGCTGCTTTCGGCGCTGGCCATGATGGACCTGGCCTACACCGGCGAGCCCCCGGCGATACAGTCTTTGCAAACACTGCCGACCAACCGCCAGGCGAACCTGTTGCGGCACTGGCTCAAGACCCGCTTCCAGGCCACGCCCAGCGCCGCCCAGATGGCCGCGTTGTTGCAACAGGTGGCCGCCTGTACCACGCGTGGTCACCAAATCCATCTGAAGGTGGCTGACGGGTTTGTCACCCGGCTGGGCAACGGGCTGGCCTACGGGCGCGGTTTATAATTTTGGGCTTACTTCCGCGTTGGCAGGCTGCCAGCGCTCCACCTGTTGCAACTCCCATGGCACTGATAGTTCACAAATACGGCGGCACCTCGATGGGGTCCACCGAGCGCATCCGCAACGTGGCCAAACGCGTCGCCAAATGGGCGCGTGCGGGGCACCAAATGGTGGTTGTGCCCAGCGCCATGAGCGGTGAAACAAACCGCTTGTTGGGTCTCGCCAAAGAACTCGCGCCCGCCAAAGCCAACAGTGCCTACCACCGCGAACTGGACATGCTGGCCGCCACTGGCGAGCAGGCCTCTTCGGCGCTGCTGGCGATTGCCTTGCAGGGCGAGGGCGTGGCGTCGGTGAGCTACGCTGGCTGGCAAGTGCCCATCCGAACCGACAGTTCGTACACCAAGGCGCGCATTGAGAGCATTGACGACGCCAAGGTTCGGGCCGATCTGAGCGCCGGCAAGGTTGTCATCGTCACTGGTTTCCAGGGCATTGACGAGGCAGGCAACATCACCACGCTGGGACGGGGTGGTTCCGACACCTCGGCGGTGGCCGTTGCAGCGGCCATGAAGGCCGACGAGTGCCTGATTTACACCGACGTCGACGGGGTCTACACCACCGACCCACGCGTGGTGCCCGAGGCACGCCGGCTGCAAACCGTGAGCTTCGAGGAGATGCTGGAGATGGCCTCCATGGGCTCGAAGGTGTTGCAGATCCGTTCTGTGGAGTTTGCTGGCAAGTACCGCGTGCCACTGCGGGTGCTGAGCAGTTTCACCCCCTGGGACATTGACCTTGCCGAAGAAGCCGCGTCCGGCACCCTGATTACTTTTGAGGAAGATGAGAAGATGGAACAAGCGATTGTCTCGGGCATTGCCTTCAACCGCGACGAGGCCAAAATTTCGGTGT
>CAZANT010000458.1:0-1680 GCA_964486575.1 uncultured Burkholderiaceae bacterium
GGCGTGGGCTGTGGCGTCCGCCCGGTCGGAGATGGTGCGCAGCGCCGCGAAGGGTACGCCGTAGTCAAAACACACCTGCGCTACCGCCGCGCCCTCCATCTCCACCGCCAGTGCGGTGTGGCCATGGGCCAGCAGGTCCGTCTGAATCCGCTGGCTTTCTCCGGCCACCGACACGAACCGGTCACCGCTGGCCAGCAGGCCCTGGTGAATCCGCGCTGCGCCCAGTTGGTAGCGCTCGACGGTGTCCATGCCCAGCCACTCGGGCAACGCTGCAAACGCGTCGCTGGCGGCCTGCAACAGGCTTGACGAGAGGATGGCGTCGGCCTCGAACCGGGTCTTGCCGTAGAGGGGTACCTCGTAGCGCGGCACGATGGGGGAGGAGTCCAGGTCGTGCTGAATGAAGTCGCTGGCCAGCACCAGGTCGCCCACCCGCACCTCGGGTGCCAGCCCGCCGGCCACGCCGGTGAAAACGATGCGACCCACTTGGAATTTTTCCACCAGCGCGGTCGCCGTGGTGGCGGCCGCCACCTTGCCAATGCGCGAGAGCGCCAGCACCACCTCGTGCCCGTGAAGTTGCCCACACCAGAATCGCCGGCCTGCGTGGTGTACTTCGGTGGGGTGGTCCAACTGGGCGATCAGGCTGCGTTGCTCGTCAATCAGGGCACTCAGGATGGCGGTACGGGTCATGGTGTTGGTGGTGGTTCAGGCGTGAGATGGGCGGCCCCCGCTGCAAACGAAAAAAAAAGGCGGCCGTAGCCGCCTTGGATTGTGCGGGCGTTCAGGCCCGCAGCGCTCACTTCTTGTCGCGCAGTTCGCGGCGAAGGATTTTGCCGACCGGCGTTTTGGGCAGCTCGGTGCGGAACTCCACCACCTTGGGTTGCTTGTAGCCGGTCAGGTTGGCGCGGCAGAAGTCGCGTACCTGGGTTTCGGTCAGGTTGGGGTCCTTCTTGACAATCACCAGTTTGACCGCCTCACCGGTCTTGTCGTCGGCCACGCCAACCACCGCGCATTCCAGCACGCCAGGCAGGCCCGCCACCACTTCTTCCACTTCGTTCGGGTAGACGTTGAAGCCGCTGACCAGCACCATGTCTTTCTTGCGGTCGACGATCTTGAAGAAGCCCTTGCCTTCCATGATGCCAATGTCGCCGGTCTTGAAGTAGCCGTCGGCAGTCATGACCTTGGCGGTTTCGTCGGGGCGCTGCCAGTAACCGGCCATCACCTGTGGGCCCTTGATGGCGATCTCGCCAGGGCCGTCGGTCACCTCGTTGCCATCGTCGTCCAGCAGCTTCATCCAGGTGCCGGGGATCGGCACACCGATGTTGCCGCTGTACTCGGTGCTGGTCACGGGGTTGCAACTGGCAGACGGCGAGGTTTCTGACAGGCCATAGCCTTCACAAATCGGGCAGCCGGTTTTCTCCAGCCAGAGCTTGGCCACCGCGCCCTGCACCGCCATCCCGCCGCCCAGAGAGACCTTGAGGTTGCTCCAGTTGACGGTGTTGAAGTCGGGGTGGTTGGCCAGGCCGTTGAACAGCGTGTTCACCGCCGGAAAGCTGTGGAAGGTGTGTTTGCTCAATTCCTTGAGCACCGCGGGCAGGTCGCGTGGGTTGGGAATCAGGATGGTTTTGCCGCCCATGCGCATGCCCAGCATCATGTTCACCGTGAAGGCGAAGATGTGGTACA
>CAZANT010000459.1:0-1678 GCA_964486575.1 uncultured Burkholderiaceae bacterium
GGTCTTTGAAGTCGGCGGTGAATCGCGGCCGGTTGACGAAGTAGGCCTCACACGCGACGGCAAAAAACTCCACCACGGACACCGCGCCGTAGTCGTTCAACCAGGGGGCTTCACCGCCGAAGCGTTCGGCGATGGTGACCTGCTCGCGGAAACGCTCGTAAGCAGCGTGCATTGCGCCCAGCCAGGCGGCGCGGGCAATGGCTGCGGCCGGGTGGCCCATGAAGCCGTGGGGCAGGGGCGGGCAGCCGTCAACCTCGCCGTCACGCATGTCGAGTTTGTGCACAAACTCGTGCACCACGACGTTGTAGCCTTGCCGCGCGGCATCGCCCGCCACTGCGACGTCTTGCCAACTCAGCATCACCGGGCCCCGATGCATGGCCTCCCCGGTGATGACTTCCGAATAGCGGTGCACCACACCGGCCGGGTCCTGGTACTCGCGCCGGGCCAGCACCTCGCCGGGGTGGACCACGATACCGACAAAGTCGTCGTACCAGGCCAGCCCGCTGGCGAGGTGCAGCACTGGCAAACAGGCCTGGGCCGCGATGTCCACCGCCATCTGGTCGGTGATGGCCAGACCATTCGCACCGTGGAACTCTTTCTGCGCGATGAACTGCTGGGTCAGGCCGCGCAGTCGGGTCTGGTCGGCGACGGCCAGGGCGGCCAGAAAGGGGTAGCGCACCATCGTGGTCTGCCACAGCGCGTCGGGCACCGCGGCAGCGCCGGAGGTTTGGCGGCGCAGCCAACGTTGGATGGAAGCCAGCATCCGCGGTCGATCAGCCCACCGGGAGGCGTTGCACTTGCAGCGCGGTGCCGTCGCCGCTGGCGGTCAGCCGCAGCACCTCGGCGCGGGGAGGCGTGGCGGCAGCGTCCCAGTCGCTCAACACCACCCGCTGCCGGCCCTGCCCGAGGTCGTGGGTGGCGGGCAGGTGGGTGTGGCCGTGGAGCAGGGTGGTGGTGCCCGTGCCGGTCAACAGGTCAGCCACGGCCTGCGGGTGGACGTCACCGTACGGCTTGTCGGTAGCGGCGCGTTGGGCCTGGGCGCTTCGCGCGCGCATCGCACGGGCCATGGCCCTGCGCTCGACCAGGGGTTTGGCGAGGAACACCTGTTGCCAGCCGGGTTGGCGCACTTCGGCGCGGAAGGCCATGTAGGCGGTGTCGTCCAAGCACAGCGCGTCGCCATGCGCGAGCAGCCAGCGTTGGCCGCCAAAGGGCAGCACGGTGGGGTCGGCCAGCAGCTGAAGCTGGCAGTGTTGGGCGAATGCGGTGCCCACCAGAAAGTCCCGGTTGCCGCGCATGAAGTACACCGGCCGGGCGCGTGCGGTGGCTGCAATCACGGCGGCACAGGCTTGCTCGAAAGGTGCGTCGCCGGGGGAAGCGGACAGCACGTCGTCACCGACCCAGACCTCGAACAGGTCGCCGAGGATGAACACCGCGTCGGCGGTGGTGCTGGCCATGTAGTGCCGCCAGGCGCTGAAGGTGGCCGGCTCGTCGGCCTGCAGGTGCAGGTCGGAAATGAACTCAAGCACCCGCCAGTGTGTTGGCAGGTGCAGTTCGGGCCACGGCCCGTTGCCGGGGGGCGCGGGCGTGGCCGTCATGGGGGGTGGGCTCAGAGGGCCACAGCCTTTTCAATCACCACGTCGTCCACCGGCACGTCGTCGTGGTAGCCCTTGCGGCTGGT
>CAZANT010000460.1:0-1677 GCA_964486575.1 uncultured Burkholderiaceae bacterium
CGACTGACGGCAATCGCTGCGAAGCTGCCACTTAAAACTGCATAACGAACTTCCGTTCTGCAGCGAGACCCGACCTCGTGTACACATCGCTAAATTCACTTTATCGACTATTTACCCGTCATCGAATTTCGAAGCTTTGCGCGAATGAAGCGCTGTTCGACACATGCTGCGTCACTCGTCATCGTCTGGCATTACGACTAAATCGCTAGTGTGGCAAACGCACAGCTGGATTAGCTGGACGCAGGCTTTCACATGGTCCACAGCCATGGGTCGACCCCGCGCCACGGATCGATACGGCCCTGGATCAGCCTTTATGCCGCTAATCCGGACATCTAGGAGCTCAATACCAGCCAAACTCTCCTCAACGTAGCCTGCCGCCTCGGCATCTGCGCAGAACTCACTGAGACCCGTGGTCCAGTACCCCCAAATCAGCTTGGCCTACAAGCCGCCACACCTCAGTCAGCCATGAACTCGGCCACCATCGCCCCGCAGCAGCCCGCAACAGCTCTCGGCGAACGAAATTGGCGCTACTGGCCACGCCAGGCAGGTATCCGAGCCTGGCTGCTCATTGTCGGCGGGCTCATCCTCCTGCCCATGGTTGGGTTGGCGATCTTTTTGGTGTTTCAGATCCATCAGGCGGGTCGATTGGGCACCGAGCGCGAACTGGCCCAGCGCACCGTCGCCACCAGCCACGCTGTGCTTGAGCGACTGGACTCCGGCATCAGCTACCTTCATGCCCTGGCTTTGACGGACGCCGCGCTGAACAACGACTTCCCCGGGCTCCATGCCCAGGCCAAGCGCGTCGCCGACAACTTCCCAGGCGCGACCGGAATCGCACTGGTCCGCAAGGACTTCACATTGCAATTCATCACTGCCCGACCCTACGGTGCAGCCTTGAAGCTACCACCCGATACAAGCGCCTCCCACCAGGTGTTCGCAACAGGCGCGCCCGCCGTGTCGGGTCAGTTCAAGGGGCCTTTCACAGGTCATACCGTCGTTGCGCTGGGCGTGCCCGTGTTCCAAAACGGCGACGTGGCCTTTTGTCTGGTCATGGTGCTGACCAGCGAATCTTTGACCGATCTGCTGTTGAAGCAAAACCTACCGTCCGACTGGACCGCCAGCGTTTTGGACAGGGATGGCTTCATCGTCGCCCGCTCCCGGTCGGCTGAACGATTTGTCGGAACGGAGTCCACGCCTCAGTTGATATCCCTCCTGAAACAGCGCCGCACGGGATTCATCGACTCGGTCACCAAAGACGGCATTCCCGTGTTGGGGTTTCTGGAGCCCGTCAAGCCATACCGATGGCATGTTGTGGTCGGTGTACCCAAGAGCAATATGGTGGACCCGTTGTTCCGCGACCTGTGGCTTCTGGCAGGCGTGGTTCTGAGCATTTTCCTTGGTGGGTCTGGCCGGAGCCTCGCTGGCGGGCAAAGCGCTCGAGTTGTGGATTACCCGGCTACTCGCCACGGTCCGCGTCATCAAAATCGGCGGCGATGCCAAAGTCCACCGCAGCGGCGTACTGGAGCTAGACCAGATGGCCATGTCGTTAACGGAAGTCCATGCGGCACACAGCCAAGTGCGTCAGGATCTCAAGACCACCGAGGGCCAGCGTGATCGGGCGTCCGAGGCCTTGGAACTGGCACTGGTGGACGGATTGACAGGACTGAGAACCCGGGA
>CAZANT010000461.1:0-1673 GCA_964486575.1 uncultured Burkholderiaceae bacterium
GGTAGCACGCGAGCACAACCTGCCCGCTTACGTGATTTTTCACGATGCCACGCTGGCTGCCATTGCCAAACGGGCACCGCAGACCCTGGAGGATCTGCAGGGTATTAGCGGGATTGGGGCGAAAAAGCTGGAAGCCTACGCGCAGGAAGTGCTGCGCGTGGTCAAACCCTAGGGCTTAGGCCGTGTGGCGGAAGCAATTCTCGTAGGACATTGCCGCACCAGACATGGTGTTCTGCAGACGGGCAATGGCGCGGCTGTGGCGGATGCCGCCCTTGGCGTCGCATACATGCTGACTATGGTGCTGGATCAAAGAGTGAAACTTGTTGCGGCAGGCATCCAAAACACCAGCGAAATTCAGCGCAATGTAGGCGGAATGGTCGGCATGGGTGTGGCGGTATTCATCAGACCAGTAGTCAAACAGTTGCCACTGGTAAGTGCCTTTTTCAGGAACCTTGATCGTCTCTTTGTTCATATCAACACGTCAAAATGAAGAAGAATGGATACTGGTCAAGGCGCCTGGCTGTGTTTCCAACTGGCCGGCGATTGATGCATCCGCGTGCAGATATGACGGTTGGCAGCGCCAACCGGTTGACACGGTTGGTGCACTATTTTTAAGAAAAGTGTGCGGATTTAGTGCACAAACCCCATTCCGCGGGCCTCGCGCACCTCGGGTTTGATGCGGTGTTCGGCTTCTAACTGTTCCAAAAACTCTGCGGGCTCCAAATGAGCCTCCAGAATGGCGTTTTGCCGCTTGACGGCCGAAAAGTCTCCCACGCAGAGCTGCTCCAGCGCGGCTAGGCGCTTTTCCAGGTCCGGCTCCAGCCGGCTGGCGTCACCGGCGCAGGCCTCGGCCACAAACAGGGCCAACCGCTGCGTCCGGGTCAGTGGTTTGAACTGGATCTTGAAGGTAAACCGGCGCAAAGCGGCCTGGTCTATGCGATCCATCAGGTTGGTGGTGCAGATAAAGATGCCGTGAAACCGTTCCATGCCTTGCAGCATTTCGTTGACTTCTGACACCTCGTAGCTGCGCTGGGCGCCCCGGCGGTCCAACAAAAAGCTGTCGGCCTCGTCCAGCAGCAGGATGGCGTTCTCGGCCTCTGCGTCGCGGAACATCGCGGCCATGTTCTGCTCGGTTTCCCCAACATACTTGCCCATCAGGTCACTGGCCTGGCGCACATGCAGAGGGCGGGCCAGTGAGGTGGCAATGTGTTCGGCAAGTGCCGTCTTGCCGGTGCCGGGTGGGCCATAAAAGCACAGCGTACCGTGGCCCCGGACCTGCAGGGCCTGCACCATGCGGGGGATTTCAAAACGACTTTCCACGTTCAATAGCGCCGGATCGTAACGGCTGGCGGCGAGCAGGCGTGCGCCGTCAGCTACCCGGTTGCCCAGGGCCTGGTCGGCGTTCTTGAGCTGGCGTTCAATCAGGGTTTCCAGCGCCTGAACAGCGTCTCCCGACGGTTGTTCGGTGCAAACCAGCCCGGCAAAACGCACCGCAGTGCGGATCTGCGCCGGGGTGAGGCCCTTGCGGTTGGCAAGGCGGCCGACAAAGGCTTCGGAGACCGCGACACCCGTCAGCGTCTTGCGCACCAGTTCCTCGCGGGCGCCTGGCGGTGGTGATTTGAGTTCCAGGTGGTAGGCGAAGCGGCGCCGGAAGGCCGGGTCGATCTGCTCGA
>CAZANT010000462.1:0-1671 GCA_964486575.1 uncultured Burkholderiaceae bacterium
GCATCAGCGATGCACCCAAAGTGATGACCGTCAGCATTGCCCCCAGCGCCGATGCCCCCAAAGGCATGGGCGAGCCGCCGCTGCCGCCACTGGCGCCGGCCCTGGCCAATGCCGTTGCCCGCCTGACCGGGCAGCGTCAGCGCGAGTTGCCGTTCAAGTTCACCTGAGGCACAACCCCAAAGCCAAAGCCCCGCAGGTGGCAGCACCTGCGGGGCTTTGTTGTTCAGCGCCGCGCGACCGGCCCCGATCAAGGCCGATCGTTGGCGCTCATCCGGGTGTGGCGGGGGTTTTGGCCGGTGCCACGCTGGGGCGCAGGGCCTCCAGCGCCTTCACTTCGCTCACCGTCAGGGGGTCAGAGGCGGCGGCCGAGGCGGGCGCAGCGGCGGCCACCGGCGACTTGACCAACAACTCCGGGTGGTACTTGGCCATCTCAGCGCCATACAAGGGCTTGTGCGCGCCCTGGTGGCAGGTGGCGCAGTTGACCTTGGCGACATCCCCCCTGGGGCCCAGGCGCACATCGGGGAACTCTTTGGTCAAGGGCTCCATGTACTCCTGGTTGAGCGAGCGCGCCATGCGGATGCCGTGCCAAGCCGTGAGCCGAGGTGGCGAGCTGTTGCCCCAGTCACCGAAGGCGCGCGAGTTGTGGCACTGGTTGCAGCTCACCCCCAGCGACTGCGACATGTGCACCATCAGTCCATAGGTCCACTCGGCCTGCTTGGTGGACTGGCGGTTACCCGTCGGCAAGGCCGTGGCGCCTTGCACGCGGATCGGGTCGGCTTCCAGCAGGAAGGGTGTGTACGGATCGACCGGCAGCGACGACAAACCCACGGTTTGCGCCGGTGCGTTCTGGCCGGCACGGTCGCCCGCAAAGTTGTTGGCGTGTTTGGGCATCAGGGGCTTGAACCAAACCTCTTTGGGCACCGGCTCGCCGCGGTGGCAGGTGTAGCAGGTGACGCCCACTTTGCCGACGTGCTTCTGCCAATCGTTGTTGATGGTCTGCGTCATCTGCAGCATGCGCCGCGCCACCACCTTGGTGTAGAGGCTGTCGTCGGCAAAGTTCTGCGCGTTGTGGCAGTGCACGCAGCCTTGCTTGGGCGAGACCCAGTTGGTCATGGCCACCATGGTGCGGTTGAACTCGGCCACGCTCAAGTGCCCCAGCACCTTCACGTTTTGGTAGACCTGCGCGGCCTTCGGGCCATCGGGCGACGCGGCCTCCAGCGGCTCGGGCGCTTTGTTCGCCTCAGCCTGTTCGGCCAAGGTGCGCGGGTTGTAAACCAGCTCCATGCCAGTGCCGCGGTAGCCGACTTGCACCGTGTTGACGGGCGGGCGCTCGCAGCCTGCCAGCAGGCTGACGCCGAGCGTCAAGCCCAGCAAGGTGAAGTGAATGCGGTTCATGCGGATGCTCCCTTCAGGGTCGATGCCTGCGGCTGGGCCGGCGCTTGCACCGGGAGTTGGGCCTGGATCGCCAGCCCCAGCGCGGGGCCGCTGAAGCCCTGGATCAAACCGTCCGACAGGGCCAGGGCCCAGCGCCGGAGCTGCTGCTGGGCCCCGTGCGGACGCACCGTGAACCGGCGCAGCTGGGCGGCGCTCATGGCTGGCCCCCCGGCAGCGGCAGGGTCGGGTCGATCACAGGAGCGAACACCGCCGGGTACATCGGTGCCAGGCCGTGCT
>CAZANT010000463.1:0-1663 GCA_964486575.1 uncultured Burkholderiaceae bacterium
GCCTGCGGTCAGTTCGCTACAGTACAGCGATGGAAATCAACCTCCCGCATGTGTTAGCCGATGTCACCGCTGTGTTTGAGCGCTACGAATCGGCCCTCGTCAGCAACGACCTTCCAACCTTGATGGCGCTGTTCTGGGACAACCCGCATACCTTGCGCTACGGGGTGTCCGAGAACTTGTACGGGCATGCTGCCATCAGCGCGTTCCGGCTGGCGCGCCAACCTTCTGGGTTGGCACGCAGTGTCTTTAAGAAGGTAATTACAACTTACGGGACAGACTTTGCAACTGCCAACATCGAATTTCAGCGCGCGGGCAGTACCGCGCTGGGCCGTCAAAGCCAGACTTGGGTTCGAATGCCGGGAGGCTGGCGGGTGGTGGCGGCGCACGTGAGCCTGTTGCCCTGACAGCTTGACGTATTGTTGGTTACGAGCTGGTGGGGTACCACAGCCGTTAGACTGTGGTGGACAGCTGCGTTGCAGTGATCTCGTAACTCTTCAACCGGGCAGCGTGGTCAAACACCTGTGACGTGATCATCAGCTCGTCGGCTCCGGTGCGGGTGATGAAGTCGCGTAGCGCTGCTTCAACCGTATAAGGCCCACCGATGGCGGAACAGGCCAGCACGTTGTTCAGCAGCGCCCGTTCCTGCTGGCCGACTTGGTCGAAGTAGCCAGGCACGGGTGGGGGCAGCGGCCCTGGTCGTCCACCGCGCAGAGCGACAAAGGCCTGTTGGGCGGAGCTGGCCAGCAACACGGCTTCGTCATCGGTGTCGGCAGCGAACACGTTGAAACCCAGCATCACGTGCGGCCGGGCCAGCTGTACTGAGGGCTGGAAGCTCCCCCGATAAATGCTGATCGCCTGCATCATCTGCGTCGGCGCAAAGTGCGATGCAAAAGCAAACGGCAGGCCCAGCGCAGCTGCCAGCTGCGCGCCAAACGTGCTGGACCCCAAAATCCAAACGGGGACCTTGGACCCCCGCCCGGGCACAGCTTGCACCGGCTGGTGTGGGTGGTCGGAGAGGTAGTCGATCAGCTGCACCACGTCCTGAGGAAACGCATCGCTGTCGGAGGTCAGGTTGCGGCGCAGTGCCCTTGCAGTGGCCTGATCGGAGCCAGGCGCACGGCCCAGCCCGAGGTCGATGCGGCCAGGGTGGAGCGCGGCCAATGTGCCGAACTGTTCGGCAATCACCAAGGGCGAATGGTTGGGCAACATGATCCCACCGGCACCAACGCGAATGGTGGTGGTTCCACCCGCCACATGGCCCAGCAGCACCGCTGTAGCAGCACTGGCAATGCCCGGCATGCCGTGGTGTTCGGCCAGCCAGTAACGTCGGTAGCCCCAACGTTCGGCATGTTGCGCCAGGTCCAGGGTGTTGCGGAAAGACTGACCCGCGTCGCTGCCTTGGGTGATGGGCGCCAGGTCAAGGATGGAGAGTGGGATCATGTGTAAGACATGGGGCACATGGCGGAAAGCACAACCCAACGTGTGAACAATTACCGGAAATCGCGTCGGGGCCGAGCGGGCTGAGTGGAAGCTCTAAGTCAGTGTCGTGTCAGGGACAGGTTTCGGTATTTTCTCTGCGACAGTGCGCACAGTTCTATTTTGTAGGTACTTGGTATGCATCTGCGCGCATGGGTTTCGGCCGCCGGCCTAGCGGTGTTTTTGG
>CAZANT010000464.1:0-1658 GCA_964486575.1 uncultured Burkholderiaceae bacterium
ATCGCCAGCGCGTCGGCGCAGGTGGTGGCGTCGCCCACGGTGGGACCACTGGCGATGGTGGAGGGGTCGTCGCCGGGCACGTCACTGATGGCCAGCGTCACCACCCGCGCTGGCGCACAGGCGGCGGCCAGCCGACCGCCCTTGATCTGTGACAGGTGTTTGCGCACGCAGTTCATCTCGCCAATGCCGGCGCCGCTGGCCAGCAGCTGCTGGTTAATCCGCTGCTTGTCGGCCAGGGTCAGGCCCTCGGCAGGCAGTGTCAGCAGGGCCGAGCCACCGCCCGAAATCAGGCACAACACCAGGTCCTCACGGCCAAGCCCCCGGGTCAGCACCAGCATGCGCTGCGCGGCGGCCAAGCCGGCCGCGTCGGGCACCGGGTGGGCGGCTTCCACCACCTCAATGCGCTGCGCCAAGCCTGCCGGCCGTGGCGGGGTGTGGCCGTAGCGGGTGACGACCAAGCCCGACAGGGGTGCTTCAGCCGGCCACTGCTGCTCCAGCGCCTGCGCCATCGCACCCGCCGCCTTGCCCGCACCGAGCACCAGCGTCCGGCCGGCATGCTGGCTTGCCAACGCACGCACGTGGTCGGCCATGCAGTGCGCCGGCTGCGCACGCTGCACCGCCACATCAAACAGGTGGCGTAAGAATTCGGGGGCGGAGGTGGCATTGGGCAAAGGCATGCTGGCATTGTGACCAATCGCGTCGCGGGGGGACAGACACGTGTGCTACAAAGGATCCAGCCATGACACCAACCGACCCCACCCGCCGTCCTACCCGCCGGGCGTGGCTGGCCCGATCGGCCCGCTGGGCCAGCTTGGCCGCGCTGCCTACCGCCCTGCCTCTGCTGCCCGGCTGCGCCACCGCGCCGGTGTTTGAACCGCCCCCTGCCAATCCGGCTGTGCGACCACTGCGTGTGGGACAGACACTGGGTTTCAGCGTCACCAACCTTTACAACGGGCTGGTGATTGGCAACGCCCGCTACGAGGTGCTGGCCAGCGCGCCCGGTGGGGCGGCCACGCTGGCGGTACAGCTGCCCGCGTCCAACACCTACCGCATCGACGACAGCGCCCGGACCGGCCGGCTGGTGCTCGCCAGCCTGACGCATGTGGCGGAAGAGCTTTTCCACGACAGCCTCTATCGCTTCACCCCGCCCAGCCGCTGGCTGCCCGGCGGGCTGGCTCTCGGCAGCAGCCCTCCCGAATCCGGCGAGTACCGGCGCGACGACGAGTTTTTCCCACTGCGCTGGCAGACGCGGGTCACCGGCCTGGGCTGGGAGCGCATCCGTGTGCCCGCGGGCGAGTACCTCACGCTGCGGGTGCAGCGGCAGATCTGGTTCGACCACCCGGAGCGCTGGCGTGTCAACAACACCCGCACGGAAACGCTGTGGTTCGCGCCTGCGCTGGGGTTTTGGGCGCGCCGTGAATGGACCGGGGAGTACCTGCGCCAGGGCATTCGCCGCGAACGCGAGATCGAAGACTGGGTGCGTTACGAATTGGTTGCTGCCTGATGCCCTGGCACGCCAGGCTGGAACTGGACTACGCCTTGCAAGCTGGCCGCACCGTGGCCCGCTTCGAGCACGAAGGCCCACTGCGCATTCTGCAAAGCCTCTACCCCGAGGGCGACGCCATCTGCCACAACGTGCTGGTGCACCCGCCCGGCGG
>CAZANT010000465.1:0-1653 GCA_964486575.1 uncultured Burkholderiaceae bacterium
GGATCGCCGTTTTCTGGTCAAGTACATGCCCAAACTGGAGGCGTTTTTCCACTATCGCAATCTGGATGTGAGCACCCTGAAAGAGTTGGCTAAACGCTGGCGGCCCGAGGTGGCCAGCGCCTTCAAAAAGCAGCAAAGCCACACGGCGCTGGCTGACGTGCACGAGTCGATTGACGAATTGGCTCACTACCGGGAGCATTTTCTGAAGCTGGGGTGATTGGTAAAAACCCGAATCCATGCCATAATCTACGGCTGTGCTCGAAACAAGCACATTTGTGCATCTCCCTTCACACATTTGACTCTCGCAGAAGAGTCACCGCGCGGTTTGCACCGCGCCGGCTTCGTTTGATGGTTGATGTTTTTTAACCATTGACGAGGCACCTGCTGCGCCGGAAGTTGTCCGAAAGCATGCGCAGCAGAGCCGTCGTGTGAGAAACCTATGACTGACACTTTTGATGTGACAGGCGACCTGTCGCTTGCCGGTTCTTCTTCCTCCGAATTGACGCTGGACGCGGCATTGCCCACGGAACCCAACGGGTTTGTGAAACTGGGCCTCGCGCCCGAACTTCTGCAAGCCGTGGCCGACCTCGGCTACACCGAACCCACCACCGTGCAACTGCAGTGCATTCCTCGCGCCATGGCGCTGGAAAGCACCGAAGGCAAAGCCGCTGGCTTCAGCGACTTGATGGTGTCCAGCCAAACCGGCAGCGGTAAGACCGCCGCTTTCCTGCTCCCCGTGCTGCACACCCTGCTGAGCCAGCAGGCTGCCGCCGAAGCCAAGGAAAAGGCCGACTTCGAGGCCGCCTGTGCCGAGGCCATCGCTAAGGGCGAAGCCCCGCCCAAGCGCGCCAAGCGTAAGGACCCAACTTCGTCGCGCAACTTCAAGGCAGCTACGCCCGGCGCACTGGTGCTGTGCCCCACCCGCGAACTGGCCCAACAGGTCGCCAACGACGCGATCGACCTGGTACGTCATTGCCGCGGTCTGCGGATTGCCAACGTGGTGGGCGGCATGCCTTACCAGTTGCAGATTGCGAAACTGCAGAACGCCGACCTCGTCGTCGCCACGCCCGGTCGCTTACTTGACCTGCAGCGCTCGATGCAACTCAAGCTCGACCAAGTGCAATTCCTGGTGGTTGACGAAGCCGACCGCATGCTGGACCTCGGTTTTGCCGACGACCTGGCCGAAGTGAACCAGCTCACCATCCAGCGTCGCCAGACCATGATGTTCAGCGCGACCTTCGCGCCGCGTATCCAGCAGTTGGCCGCTCGCGTGATGCGCGAACCCCAGCGTGTGCAGATCGACTCGCCGACGGAAAAGCACGCCAACATCAAGCAGGTGCTTTTCTGGGCTGACAACGCCCAGCACAAGCGCAAGCTGCTCGACCATTGGCTGCGCGACACCACCATCAACCAGGCGATCATTTTTGCCAGCACCCAGATCGAGTGCGATGGCCTGGCCAATGACCTGCAGCAAGAGGGCTTTGACGCGGTGGCGCTGCACGGCGCGCTGAACCAGGGCCTGCGCAACCGCCGCCTGATGGCGCTCCGCAACGGTCAAGTGCAGTTTTTGGTGGCCACCGACGTGGCCGCCCGCGGCATCGACGTGCCGACCATCACCCACGTCTTCAACTTCGGCCTGCCGATGAAGGCCGA
>CAZANT010000466.1:0-1649 GCA_964486575.1 uncultured Burkholderiaceae bacterium
GGACGGGAAGATGTACGTGTTTACCACCCGGGCCGACACGATCATGGGGGTGACCTTCTGCGCAGTGGCACCGGAACACCCGTTGGCACAGCATGCTGCGTGTACCCGGCCTGAACTCGCCGCCTTCATCGAAGAGTGCAAAAAAGGCGGCACGACCGAGGCTGAACTCGCCACCCAGGAAAAGAAGGGCCAGCCCACCGGTTTGTTTGTCACCCACCCGCTGACCGGCGCGCAGGTCGAAGTTTGGGTCGGCAACTATGTGCTGATGGGTTACGGCGACGGCGCAGTGATGGGCGTGCCCGCCCACGACGAGCGTGACTTTGCCTTTGCGAAGAAGTACGGCATCCCTATCCGGCAGGTGGTGCACATCGACGGCGAGGCGTTTGACGACACCCAGTGGCACGACTGGTACGGTGACAAACAACGTGGCATCACCGTCAACTCCGACAACTTCAGCGGTCTACCGTTCAAACAAGCGGTGGACGCGGTGGCCGTTGCGCTTTCAACCAAGGGCCTGGGCGAGAAAAAAACCACCTGGCGTTTGCGCGACTGGGGCGTGAGTCGCCAGCGCTACTGGGGCACCCCCATCCCCATCATTCACTGCGATGAACACGGCGCGGTACCGGTTCCTGAAAAAGACCTGCCCGTCGTGTTGCCGCAGGACTGCATTCCCGACGGTTCGGGCAATCCGCTGCACAAACACGCGGGTTTCCATGCCGGCGTGGTGTGCCCGGTTTGCGGTAAGCCAGCACGCCGCGAGACCGACACGATGGACACGTTTGTGGACAGTTCATGGTATTTCTTGCGCTATTGCGACCCGAAGAACGCACAGGCCATGGTGGCCGAAGGCGCGCAATACTGGATGCAAGACGCCTCCCGCCCCTCCGGCGGCAGCGGCATGGACCAGTACATCGGCGGCATTGAACACGCCATCCTCCACCTGCTGTACGCCCGCTTCTGGACCAAGGTGATGCGCGACCTGGGCCTGGTCAACATCGACGAACCCTTCACCAGGCTTTTGACCCAAGGCATGGTGCTCAACCACATTTACTCTCGCAAGACCGACAAAGGCGGCGTCGAGTACTTCTGGCCGCACGAGGTAGAGGATGTTCACGACGCGTCCGGCAAGGTGATCGGCGCCAAGCTCAAGGAGGCCAAGGGCGACTTGCCCGCGGGCACGGCCATCACCTACGAGGGCGTGGGCACGATGAGCAAGAGCAAGAACAATGGCGTTGACCCGCAGGATTTGATCGAGAAATACGGCGCCGACACCGCTCGCCTGTACACCATGTTCACCGCGCCGCCCGAAGCCACTTTGGAGTGGAACGATGCCGCCGTGGAGGGCAGCTACCGATTCCTAAAGCGCGTCTGGAACTTTGCAGTCAAACACGAGGCCGCGCTGAAAGCCGGCTTGGCTGTGGACCGCAGCCAACCCGTGGCGTTTTCGCCTGCCGCCAAAGACCTGCGCCGCGAAGTGCACGCGGTGCTGCGTCAGGCCAACTACGACTACGAACGCATGCAGTACAACACGGTGGTCTCCGCCGTGATGAAAATGCTCAATACGCTTGAGGACGCCAAGCTACCCGACAGCACCGAGAACCACGCGGCCCTGACTGAGTGTTTCAGTGTCTTGCTGCGCGTGTTGTACC
>CAZANT010000467.1:0-1645 GCA_964486575.1 uncultured Burkholderiaceae bacterium
CGCGCCCGCCCATGGCGTTGGGCTGGCCGGTGAGCGAGAACGGACCGGCACCGGGCTTGCCGATCTGCCCCGTGGCCAGATGCAGGTTGATCAGCGCCGCGTTCTTGGCGGTGCCACTGCTGGACTGGTTAAGGCCCTGGCAGTACAGGCTCAGAGTGGCTGGGGAGGTTGCGAACCACCGGGCGGCTTCCAGAATGTCCTGCTTCTGGAGGCCACACACGCCGGCGACCATCTCCGGGGTGTAGTCGCGCACGGTGGCCTTGAGGGCGTCAAAGCCGTTCGTGTGGGCGGCAATGTAGGCGTTGTTCAACCAACCTTCCCACAGCATGGTATGAAGCATGCCGTTGAACAGGGCCACGTCGGTGCCAGGCTGAATGGGCAGAAACAGGTCGGCGATTTCGGCGGTGTCGGTGCGCCGGGGGTCGCAGAAGATGATCTTCATCTGCGGGTTGGCGCGTTTGGCGTCTTCGACCCGGCGGAACAGCACTGGGTGGGCGTAGGCGGTGTTGCTGCCCACGATGAAAATGCACGACGCGTGGTTCACGTCGTCGTAACACGCGGGGGGGGCATCGGCACCCAAGGTCATTTTGTAGCCGGCCACTGCGCTGCTCATGCACAACCGGGAGTTGGTGTCGACGTTGTTGGTGCCGATCAGACCTTTGGCCAGTTTGTTGAAGACGTAGTAGTCCTCCGTCAGCAACTGACCAGAAATGTAGAACCCCACAGCGTCGGGCCCGTGGGCCAGGATCACGCTCGCGAACTCGGTGGTGGCCAAGTCCAGGGCGGCGTCCCACGCGATGCGTTGGGGCGCTTCGCCACGGCGCAGCCGCTGCATCGGGTGCAGCAAGCGGGTGTGCTGCGTGACCGTTGCGCTGGCAGTCAGGTGCAGCGTGGAGCCTTTGCTGCACAGGCGACCAAAATTCGCCGGGTGGTCGGGGTCGCCTCGGACGCCGGTGATTTGGTCTCCCTGCGATTCGATGACCACCCCGCAACCCACGCCACAGTAGGGGCAAGTGGACTTGGTTTCGCGCGCTGTCATGCCGTCGCGGCTTTGAGGGCGGGCCCCGCCAAGGGTTTGGGCAAGTCCAGCGCATGGTTGCTGAGTTCTGCCGCGTTCAGGTACACGCTGCCGTCCTTGACCTGCACCGCGAACTTTGGTGTGCAGCCTTCGTCGGGCGATTTGGCACAACCATCGCCCAAGCCGATGGTCCAGTTGTGCAATGGGCAGGCCACGCTTTCACCGTGGACGATGCCCTGGCTCAGCGGCCCCCCTTTGTGCGGGCAACGGTCCAGCAGGGCAAAGACCTTGTCTTCGCTGTTGCGGAACACCGCCACGTCCATGCCCTCGGGGCGCGCGACCCGGCGGGAGCCCAGCACCGGGATGTCGGTCACCAGGCAGATTTTTTTCCATTCAGATGCTGGAGTGGTCATACCGAAATCACCTCAAACTGGCGCGTGTCCACGGCGGCCTTGTCAAATTCAAACCAGGGGTCCGGTTCGCCATCGAGCGCGAACTGCAGTTGCGCCCAGAGCGCCTTGCGTCCCTCGTGGTCCTCCAATATGCGTTTCTTCACATGGTCCAGACCGACCCGGTTCACGTAGTGCACCGTACGCTCCAGGTACCAGCCTTCCTGGCGATACAGCT
>CAZANT010000468.1:0-1623 GCA_964486575.1 uncultured Burkholderiaceae bacterium
GCCCCACATCGCGTCGGCGGTGTTGGCAAAGCGGTAAACCGCCGCACCGGGCAGGCCCAGAAGCACGAACCAGAATACCGGCGCCACCACCGAATCATTGAGGTTTTCGGCCAGGGTTTCGATGGCGCTCTCGCGCACTTCGGTGGCAGTCAATACGGCCGTGTCGCGGCTGACGATGCGCGACAGTCGCTGCCGCCCGGCGTCCAGCGACGTGGCCAGCGCGTCTTCTACCGCCTGCACCTCGTCACGCAGCATGCGCCAGGCGAGCAGCGGCTTGAGTAACAGCGACAGCACCGCCGCCGCCAACCAGGCTGGTAGCTGCGTCGCCACCGCCTGCTGCAGCCACCACGCCGCGCCGCCCAGCACCCCCACGCCGACACTCCAGGCCAACGCACCGCCGAGGTAAGCCGCCCATGGCGGCAGGTCGGGCAGGTGTTTGCCCACCGCGCTGAGGTAGCGCCCCATGCCGACCACCGGATGCAACACCGCCGGCGGTTCGCCCCACAGCCGGTCGATCAGCAAGGCCAGCAACAGCGCGGCGGCCAGCACCCAGGCCAGCTCACTGTGCATCAACGTCACCCAGGCTGTGCGCTGGCTGGCCCCACCGGTTGTCAAACAACACCGCGGACAGCGGCGCGCGGCTGGCCCAGCGTTCCCGTTGCAACATCGGCTCGCCGTAAAACTCGGCAACTGGCCCCAGGCACAGCAAGGCGATGGGCTCGGCACTGGAGGGCATGCCCAGCAAACCCGCGACATCGGCCGGGGCGAACAGCGAGACCCAGCCCATGCCCAGCCCTTCGGCGCGCGCGGCCAGCCAAAGATTCTGGATGGCGCAGGCAGCAGATGCGAGGTCCATTTGCGGCAGCGTGCGGCGGCCAAACACATGGGCCTCGCGCCCCTCAGCCAGCGCCACCACCAGCAGTTCTGCAGCGTCGAGTACGCCGTGCACCTTGAGGCCCATGAATTCGTCTTCGCGTTCGCCCAGTGCGCGGGCGGTCAGTACGCGTTCGTGTTCCACCAGCTCAAAAAGTTTTTGCCGCAACGCTGCGTCGGTGATGCGCAGAAAACGCCAGGGTTGCATGAAGCCTACGCTTGGCCCCTGGTGCGCCGCCTTCAGCAAACGCAGCAACACATCGGGCGCCACCTCCCCCCCGCTGAAGTGCCGCATGTCGCGCCGCTCCGCAATGGCGCGGTAGACGGCGGCGGTTTCGTTGGCAGTGAAAGCCGGATCGGGCATCTCAGTCTTCGATGCCGCGCTGCGCTGGAATGCCTGCGTTGAACGCGTGCTTGACCTTGGTCATCTCGGTCACGGTGTCGGCCAGTTCAACGATCTCGGGTGGGCAGCGCCGGCCGGTGATCACAACGTGAACCTCTTTTGGCCGCTCGCGCAGCGTCCGTAGCACATCGTCCAGCGGCAGCCAGCCGTAAATCAACGGGTAGGTCAGCTCGTCCAGCACCACCAGGAAGTTGTCGCCACTGAGGATGGCGGCCCTGGCGGTTTGCCAGCCATCGCGGGCGAGTTGGGCTGAATGGTCGAGGTCCTGGCTTTTCCAGCTGAAACCGTCGCCCAAGCCCAAGATGGGGATGCCGATCTGCTCGAACATGCGGTGTTCGCCAAAACGT
>CAZANT010000469.1:0-1618 GCA_964486575.1 uncultured Burkholderiaceae bacterium
TCAGTTCCTACCAGGGCGGCCATGTGGAGTACTTCAAGTACATGGTGGACCTGCTAAAGAGTCGGGGTGGCGAGCACATCCAGGTCTTCGGCGGCGGCGGTGGCGTGATCGTGCCACCGGAAATTCGCGAGCTGCACGCCTACGGTGTGTCGCGCATCTTCAGCCCCGAAGACGGCCAGCGAATGGGGCTGCAAGGGATGATCGGTGAGATGGTGATGCGGTGCGACAAAGACCTGACCGGCTTCGCGCCGAAAGCGCTGGAAGCCATTCAGGGCCATGGCGAAATGAACTGGCGTGCCCTGGCCCAGCTGATCACGGCGCTCGAAAACGAAAAAGCCGATGCGAAGCTCACGGCTGCCATCCGCAAGGCGGCCGACGGCACCAAGGTGCCCGTGCTGGGCATTACAGGTACCGGCGGCGCCGGCAAGTCCTCGCTCACGGACGAACTGATCCGCCGCTTCCGATTGGACCAAAACGACAGCCTGAGGATCGCGGTCATTTCGATCGACCCGAGCCGCCGCAAGAGTGGCGGCGCGCTGCTGGGAGACCGCATCCGCATGAACGCGATCAACCCCTGGCAGCAGGGCCAACGCGTCTTCATGCGTTCGCTGGCGACACGCGACTTTGGCTCGGAAATTTCGGCGGCGCTGCCCGACGTGATTGCTGCCTGCAAAGTCGCGGGCTTCGATTTGATCGTGGTGGAAACCTCAGGCATTGGCCAGGGCGACGCCGCCATCGTGCCGCATGTGGACGTGCCGATGTACGTGATGACACCCGAGTTCGGTGCCGCCAGCCAGCTCGAAAAAATCGACATGCTGGACTTTGCTGAGTTCATCGCCATCAACAAATTTGACCGCAAGGGCGCCCTGGATGCGTTGCGTGATGTCAGCAAACAAGTTCAACGCAACAAGGAAGCTTGGACCACCCCGGCTGACCAGATGCCGGTATTCGGCACCATGGCGGCCCGGTTCAACGACGACGGCGTGACCGCGCTGTACCAGGGGCTCAAGGGTCGCCTGGCAACGTTGGGCCTGCCACTGTCCGCCGGCCGGTTGCCGCAAGTGTCCGTGCGCCACAGCACCAACCAAACCCCAGTGGTACCCGCCGCCCGCACCCGCTACCTGGCAGAGATCAGCGACACCGTGCGGGGCTACAAGAAGCGCGCCTTGGCGCAGGCCCGGCTGGCGCGCGAAATCCAGCAATTGCGCTCGGCATCGGCCATGTTGGCCGAAGGCAAGCCTGGCAAGCCCCGTGCGGCGGAGGCGGCACTCGACTTGGCCGCTCAGCGCGAAGAGCTGCAAGACAAAGGCGCCGCCAAGCTGCTGGCCCAGTGGCCCGACATGCAGAAGGCCTACGCTGGCGACGAGTACGTGGTGAAGATCCGCGACAAGGAAATCCGTACGTCCATCACCACCAAGTCGCTCTCGGGCACCACCATCCGCAAGGTCAGTCTGCCCACTTACGAAGACCACGGCGAAATCCTCAAATGGCTTATGCTGGACAACGTGCCGGGCAGCTACCCCTACACCGCCGGCACCTTTGCCTTCAAGCGCGAGGGCGAGGACCCCACGCGCATGTTCGCCGGCGAAGGCGATCCCTTCCGCACCAACCGGCGCTT
>CAZANT010000470.1:0-1613 GCA_964486575.1 uncultured Burkholderiaceae bacterium
CCGCCACCCAGCACACAGCCCCCGCAAGCGCGTTGAGGTTCTGCGCGCGCTCGAGAGCGTGGCCGACTCGCTGTTGTTCACGGCACCGTCTGCAATGAACAGTTCACCGAGGTTGTTGTACACGGTGAAGTCTGGGTCGGTGCTCCCGGTCGGGCTGCTTGAGCTGCGGACCAGCGAAATCGTGCGGTTACCAGCATTCGGTAGCGTCAGGCGAACAAATCGGTACTGCCCGGCTTTGTTGAACTCCCGATTCGGGTCGGCGGCGTTGCCCACACACACATTGGTCAGCGATGAATTCAAGTTGCCATAGCGCAGGTAGATCGGGCTCAGATTGGCTATGGTGGGTGCGCCAAAGTTGGTTTCACCTGCACCGTAGGCGTCCGTGGGCAGGGCAATGGCCTCACGCGCCAGGGTCGGGCGCAGGGTGTTGCTCACCGCGTCGGCAGACAGGCGCAGGCGCAGCGCGTTGGCAAACGAATGCATGCTGGACAGTGCTGCCGAGGCCGTCAGGCCACTCCGCATCGTGGCCCAGACCGGTCCGAAACCCAGGCTGCTGTTGCTCAGGTCCCAAAACATCCGCTCTACGCTGGATTCTTTGAACCAGCCAGGGTTGGTGCCTTCACCGCGGGATACATTGAACGTAAAACCGTTACCCTGGCCCGACTGGCTGGTGTCCACATACACGGGGTTGTTGAGGGCAATGCCCGCCCAGCCATTGCCCCAGCCTTCGGAGAAGGCCACCCGCATGTCGAGCCGGTCATTGTTGCCACCATGAGGACCGCCGACCGAGTCGTCGCGCGAGAACGCACTTTGCAGGTAGTGCCCAAACTCGTGGGTCACCACATGGGCATCGTATTCGTCGGTGTCGTTGTCGGCACGGCCGAGAATGTACATCTCGCGTGTGGTGGTCCCGCCGTTGGTGCTCTCGGTGAAGAACGAAGAGGTGATTTGCCCCTGCGTCAAACTTCCACTGGCTGCAATATTGTTAGGGCTCCAGTTGACGGTGAGTGGTGGGAATGCGATGCCACTGTCGACCGCAATGATGCGTTGGGTAGCGTTGTACAGCGTGTCGATGATTGCAAACGGCCCGGCCGCGCGCTGGGCGGCCACATAACCGCTGCCGTTCCAGCCTGAAGTGGCATGCAGGTTTTGGCTGATGACGGCCGAGCCGCTGGTGCTGAACCGCGCACCGTCGATCGCCCATTGGGCACGCTGGTTGGTGTTGTCCACCACAGCAATGGGTGCTGCATTGGCGCCACTCACCGTCATGCGCGCGCTGGCCCGCACAAAGGCCGTGCGGCCGGTCGGTGCCTGAAAACTGTACTCGCCGTTGGCGTTGGTGCGTGTGCTGGCAAGAATTGCTTGATTTCCGGCGTCAATCAGTTCCACAACGACAAAGCGCGAGGGCCGCCGGACAGTGTTGGCATAGTCCAACCGGGGGCGACCGTTGGTGACGGTGGCTGGAACCGAATCGAAGGTCACCCTGCCGGTCACAGTGACCGCGGTCGCGCCTGGGGCGGGCGGTACGCCGGCGATGGGGGCCGGATTGGGTTGGGGCGCTGCGCTGGGCGGGGCGCTATCGCCACTTCCACCGCCACACGCGCTGAGCAGGG
>CAZANT010000471.1:0-1612 GCA_964486575.1 uncultured Burkholderiaceae bacterium
CCACCTTCGGCAACCCCAGCGGCGCGCTGCTGAACCTGGCGCGTCGCCGCAAGGTGTTGGAGCTGGCGGTGAGGTACAACACCACTGTGGTGGAAGACGACCCCTACGGCGACCTTTACTTTGGCGACGTACCGCCACCGAGCCTGCTGGCCCTGAGCGCCGAAGTGCCAGGCAGCCGCGAGCATCTGGTGCACTGCGGCTCACTCAGCAAGGTGTTGAGCCCTGGCCTTCGGGTAGGCTGGATGATTGCGCCCGCCGAATTGTTGGCCAAGGCCACCATGTGCAAGCAGTTCAGCGACGCGCACACCAGCACTTTCGCCCAGGCCACTGCCGCCCAGTACCTCAAGGCCGGACGCATGCCCGCCACGCTGGACAAGGTGCGCACGGTGTATGCCCAGCGCGCTGCCGCCATGGGCCACGCGCTCAAGCGCGAACTGGGCGACGCCCTGGCCTTCACCCAGCCCGAGGGCGGTTTGTTCTTCTGGGCCCGACTCACCGGTGCGGGCGGTACCTCGCCCGACGCCGCCGCGTTGGCCAAACGCGCCATCGAGAAGCTGGTGGCCTTCGTGCCCGGCGCGCCGTTTTACGCCACCAACCCCGACCCAGCGACCTTGCGCCTGAGTTTTGCCACCGCCGACGTGGCCAAGATCGAAGAAGGCATTGCCCGCTTGGCTCAGGCTTTGTAGTCGGCCGTTCGGCCCGCTGGCGGTTTAGAGCCAGCGGTCTAACGCCGAGTCGCCTGCGGCGCGTTGGGGCGGGGGTGCGGGTGATTTAATGCGGCCACACGTCGCAAGCAAAACCCCACACCCGCATGACCCGATCCCAGACAAACCAGCCCTTGAACCAAGCCTTGACCCTGCCCAACGGCAGCGTGCTGCGCAACCGCCTGGCCAAGTCTGCCATGAGCGAGGCCTTGGGCACCTACGACAACCATGTCACGCTGAGGCTGATCACGCTGTACCAGCGCTGGGCGGCCTCGGGCATTGGCCTGCTGGTGACTGGCAACGTGATGGTCGACCGGCGCGCGCTTGGCGAGCCGGGCAACGTGGTGATCGAAGACGAGTCCGACCTGCCGTTACTGCGCCAATGGGCCCACGCCGCCACCGACCAGGGCGCGGCGATATGGGTGCAGCTCAACCACCCAGGCAAGCAATCGCCCAAAGGGCTCAATGCGCGCAACCTCTCGCCGTCGGCCGTGCCGTTCCGGCCTGACCTGCAAACGTTTTTTGACACGCCCCACGAGGCTACCGAGGCTGAGATCCAAGACATTGTTCAGCGCTTCGGCCGCAGCGCCGCCATTTGCAAAACAGCGGGTTTCAGCGGCGTGCAAATCCATGGCGCGCATGGCTACCTGGTGAGCCAGTTTCTGTCGCCGCATCACAACCAGCGCACCGACGGCTGGGGCGGCAGCCCCGAGAAGCGCCGGCGCTTTGTGCTGGCGGTGTACGCCGAAATCCGGCGCCAGGTGGGGCCAGACTTCCCGGTCGGCATCAAGCTCAACTCGGCCGACTTTCAGCGTGGCGGCATGGACGAGGCCGAATCAGCCGACACCATGCGCGCCCTGGCCAAGGCCGGCATCGATTTGATCGAGGTGTCGGGTGGCACCTACGAG
>CAZANT010000472.1:0-1602 GCA_964486575.1 uncultured Burkholderiaceae bacterium
GCCGAGAAGCTCAAGGGCTGAGCTAAACTCTGCGCATAACCGTCATCAGTCTTTCTGCAAAGGTGAACCCATGAGTTCGTCCACCCCCACCAACACGTCGAAGCTGGACCGCATCCTCGCCGACAACCAGCGCGACAAGGAAATGGGCTACCGCGACAAGGCCCTGAAGATGTACCCGCACGTGTGCGGCCGCTGCGCCCGTGAGTTTTCCGGCAAGCGCCTGAGCGAACTGACCGTGCACCACCGCGACCACAACCACGACAACAACCCGCAGGATGGTTCGAACTGGGAGCTGCTGTGCCTGTACTGCCACGACAACGAGCACTCGCGCTACACCGACCAGCAGTATTTCAGCGAAGGGTCGACCAGCACGCCAAGCATCGCCAAGGCCACCCACAACCCATTCGCTGGGTTGGCGGGCATGCTCAAGAAAGACTGAACGTCGTTTCGCCCCCCACTGCCGCCGGGTAGCCCGTATAATCGCGCTTTTTTTGCGAAGGACCCCGGCACGTGGCAAACAAACGGTACAGCTGCATCGGCCTGTTCAATCCCAAATCAGCGGAGAACGTAGGTTCGGTGATGCGCGCAGCGGGTTGCTACGGCGTCAACTCGGTGTTCTACACGGGCAAGCGGTATGAACGCGCGCGTGACTTCGTCACCGACACCAAGCGAGTGCACTACGACATCCCATTGATCGGCATCGATGACCTGCAGCGCATCATTCCGCTGGGGTGCACACCCGTGGCGGTGGAGCTGGTCGAAGGCGCCCGCCCCCTGCCCGAGTACACCCACCCCGACCGCGCCATCTACATCTTCGGCCCGGAAGACGGCAGCCTGAGCGCCGATGTTCGGGCGTGGTGCGAAGAGACCATCTACATTCCGACCGAGGGTTGCATGAACCTGGCGGCGACGGTGAACGTGGTGCTGTATGACCGCTTGGCCAAAGGGCTGAATACCCGCTCGGGGCCCAAGTTCAAATAAAAAGGTCGCCACTGCGACAGCAGGGCGGCCAGGTGCTGAACTCCGTCAGAACAGCACCGCTCTTGCTCAGATCACGAAGCGTTGATCCAGATGGTCTTCAGCTCCGTGTACTGGTCGTGTGCCCAGATGGACTTGTCGCGCCCACCAAAGCCAGACTCTTTGTAGCCACCGAACGGCGTAGTCACGTCACCTTCGCCGAAGCAGTTGACCGTGACCACCCCCGCGCGGATTTCCCGCGACAGGCGCAACGCATTGCGCAGGCTGCCGGTGTACGCTGAAGCCGCCAGGCCGTAGATGGTGTCGTTGGCCAGTTCGATGGCTTCATCGATGGTCTCGAAGCTAGTCACGCTCAGCACCGGGCCAAAGATTTCTTCCACGAACAGCTTGTTGTCGCGGCCCACGTTGTCGACGATGGTCGGCTGCACGTACACGCCTTGCTCGGTTTCGCCACCCTGGACAATGCTGAGTTTTTGCTCGGCAGCGTATTCCAGGTACGACTTCACCTTCTCGAAGTGCGACTTGCTCACCATGGCGCCCAGGCGATTGTCCGGGTCCATCGGGTCGCCCAGTTTCCAGTCCTTCAGGTGCTTGGCCATCAGGCCCAGCAGCTCATCCTTCACA
>CAZANT010000473.1:0-1587 GCA_964486575.1 uncultured Burkholderiaceae bacterium
CCACCGGCGTTGGCGATCACGTCGGGCAGCACCAGCACGCCCTTGTCGTTGAGGATGTCGTCGGCCTCGGGGGTGGTGGGGCCGTTGGCGCCTTCAATCACCAGCTTGGCCTTGATCTGGCCAGCGTTGTCTTTGGTGATCTGGCCTTCCAGCGCGGCGGGGATGAGGATTTCGCAGTCCACGCCCCAGAATTCTTCGGGCTTCATCACATCGGCACCGGCAAAGCCGCCCACACCGCCGCGAATCTTCACATGCGCCAGCAGGGCGGGCACATCCAGGCCGTTGCCGTTGAAGATGGTGCCGGTGTGGTCCTGCACGGCCACCACCTTGGCGCCTGCCTCGGCAAACAGCTTGGCCGCAATGCCGCCCACGTTGCCAAAGCCTTGCACGGCCAGCCGTGCGCCTTGCAGCGACAGGCCGGTGAGCTTGGCGGCTTCCACGCCCACGGTGAACACGCCACGGCCAGTGGCCTCGACGCGGCCGAGCGAGCCGCCCAGGTCCACGGGCTTGCCGGTGACCACGCCGGTGGCGGTGGAGCCGGTGTTCATGGAGTACGTGTCCATCATCCAGGCCATGATCTGGCCGTTGGTGTTCACGTCGGGTGCGGGGATGTCTTTGCTGGGGCCGATGATGATGCCGATCTCGCTGGTGTAGCGGCGCGTCAGGCGCTCCAGCTCACCCATCGACAGCTTCTTGGGGTCCACGCGGATGCCGCCCTTGGCGCCGCCGTAGGGCACGTTGACCGCAGCGTTCTTGATGCTCATCCAGGCCGACAGCGCCATCACTTCCGACAGCGTCACGTCCTGGTGAAAACGCACACCGCCCTTGCCCGGGCCGCGCGAGGTGTTGTGCTGCACGCGGTAGCCCTCAAAGTGGGCGATGGTGCCGTTGTCCAGCTCGATCGGCACGTCCACGATCAGTGCGCGCTTGGGACGCTTCAAGGTTTCGACCCAGCGGGCCAGGTGGCCCAGGTACGGGGTGACGCGATCGACCTGTTGCAGGTAGATGCCCCAGGGGCCAAGGTTGTCGGCCTGCAGGTACGAAGGCAGGGGATGGGGAGAACCCGCGTGGGCTGGGCCGGGGGTGCCGGTGGAGGTGGACATGGTGATTTCCTTGTGGGATCAGTGCAAGCCGCGAAGCTTATGCCTGCGTTCTGGCGCTGTCTAAGGCCGGTCTGTTTGTGGGTTATGTGTTTAACGCATAACCATGGCGGAGCCTCTGAATTGCTGCGGTGCAGCACTCCCCCCACGCTGCGCGGGCCTGTGCAGTGGCCTGCGCAGGGCGCAGCCGCTCATGCGCTCTGCGTGGCCCCGTTGTGCATCAGTGCCACAAAGCGCCGCGCGCCCAGGCCCAGCGGCCGCTCCTTGGACCAGACCACGTCCACCCACAGCGCCGTGCCATTGCTCAGGTTTTCAAACGGCATTTCCACCAGCGTGCCCGCTGCGATGCGTGGCTGCACCAGCGCACGCGGCTGCCAGCCCCAGCCCAGTCCGGCCTCAATCAAGCCCAGCGCGGCCAGGTGGTTGTCGGTCCGCCAGTGGTGGCGGGCAAACACAAAGCGCGGATCGGTCTGCGCCAGGTCGCGGC
>CAZANT010000474.1:0-1587 GCA_964486575.1 uncultured Burkholderiaceae bacterium
ATGGTTCTGTGGGAGGGAGATGGCCTCACCGTCTCGGCGCTGAGTGAACGCCTCTTCCTCGACTCCGGCACGGTCACACCACTGCTCAAGCGAATGGAAACGTCTGGGCTGTTGACTCGCGCACGCGCCACCGACGACGAGCGAAAGGTCTACATCCGGCTCACCGCGGCAGGCCGCAAGCTCAAAGCGAAAGCACTCAAGGTCCCCGCCTGTGTGGCCAGCGCCACCCAATGTGAGGTGCCCGAGTTGCTACAGCTCACCGCCCAGGTCCAGAACCTGCGGCAACGCCTCGCTGTGGCGTGACCAGCCTGTGACGCGGCTCGGTTTAGCAACACCCCCATCACCACCCCGCTTCCCCGGAAGCAAACCTCAGGAGAAAACCATGACCAAACCCACCCAAATCGTCTACACCGCGCACGCCCACGCCACGGGCGGCCGCGAAGGCCATGCCCAGTCCGACGACGGCCTGCTGGACGTGAAACTGGTGTTGCCCAAAGAAATGGGCGGCGCGGGCGGTGGCGTCAACCCCGAGCAGCTGTTTGCCGCCGGCTACGCCGCCTGTTTTCTGGGCGCACTCAAGTTTGTCGCCGGCAAGGAAAAGGTCAGCATCCCGGCCGACACCAAAGTCGAAGGCGCAGTGGGCATTGGCCCGATCCCGACCGGCTTCAATATCCAAGTCGGCCTGACGGTGACCATCCCCGGTCTGGACCACGCTGCCGCCGAAGCGCTGGTGGAAAAAGCCCATGTGGTCTGCCCCTACTCCAATGCCACCCGCGGTAACATTGACGTGACGCTCACCGTCGCCTGAGTACCCACCGAAGCCCGCCGACCACGGGGCATGGCCACCACGGCCCTGCCCCGTGGTCGCTTTTGCTCCTTGATTTACAGCGATGTGGCGAGATTTCACCTGGGCTTGCTGGCTATCTTTATAGAGATTTTTAGGAATCGGTGTCCGCGGCTCCTAGAAGCGCCGCGGGACCGGCGGGCCACACCGCACAATAGGCCATGCCCCAGAACGACGCTCCGCTTACCCATGCCTTCGACAGCCTGACGCCCGACCGGGTGCTCGACGCCCTGGCCAGCGTGGGCCAACACGGCGACGGCCGACTGATGGCGCTCAGTTCCTATGAGAACCGGGTTTACCTCGCGCACTTGGACGACGGCGAGGCGGTGGTAGCCAAGTTCTACCGCCCCAACCGCTGGAGCAGCGCACAAATTCTGGAGGAGCACGCTTTTGCCGCTGAATTGATGGCCGCCGAAGTACCCGCGGTGGGCCCGCTTGTGCTGCAAGGCCGGACGATGCACGACTTTGAAGGCTTCGCGTTCAGCGTCAGCCCGCGCCGGGGTGGCCGCCCACCCGAGTTGGACGACGGCGAGGTGCTGGAATGGGTGGGCCGGTTTTTGGCCCGCATCCACAGCGTCGGCGCGCAACGCCCGTTTGCAAGCCGCCCTGCGCTGGACCTGCACAGCTTTGGTACCGAACAACGCGACTGGCTGCTGGCCAACAACCGGGTGCCACTTGACGTGCAAACTGCCTGGGCCGCCGCCTGCACCAAGGCACTCGACATGATTGGCCAGACCGCCCTG
>CAZANT010000475.1:0-1586 GCA_964486575.1 uncultured Burkholderiaceae bacterium
TGGTCAGCGGCAAGGTGGACGCCGCCGCGCTGGACATCACCGTCTGGCGCAAGTTTGTGACCGAGAACAAGGTCGACACCAAGGCGGTGGACGTGTTCTACACCACGCCGCCTTACTTCAATTACAACTGGTCGGTGCATGCCGACATGCCCGCCGAACTACAGCAAAAAATCAAGGCTGCGCTGCTGGCCCTGAGCCCAGCCAACCCGGAACAGGCCGAAATCCTCCGCCTGAACCGCGCCACCCGTTACATCGCCACCACGCCTGAGAACTACAAGGGCCTGGAAGCGGCTGCCCGCAGCGCTGGTCTGCTCTGACCCGAGGCAAACCACTTGAAAATCCAGTTGCGCGCGCTGGCCGCGCGCCACCCGGCTGCGCGCCACGGCGCCGCGCCTGCACTCGCCAACCTGAGCCTTGGCATTGCTGCAGGCGAGCACGTGGCCGTCATTGGCCCGTCTGGCGCTGGCAAAACCACCATGTTGCAGGTGCTGGCCTGCGCTTTGCCGCCCAGTCAAGGCGAGTTTTTGCTGAACAACACCCCGCCTTGGTCGCTGCCCGCGGCGGCGTTGCGGCAGTTGCGCGGCACCTTGTTTTTGGCACCGCAGGTTCCCCCCTTACCACCCCGGCAGCGTGTGGTGACCTCGGTGTTGGCCGGCCGCTTGCCGGCAATGGGTTTACTCCAAAGCCTGCGTTCCCTTTTCTACCCTGCCGACATCCCCGCGGCCTACGACGCGCTGGACCAGTTTGACCTGGCAGAAAAACTCTTTGAGCGGGTGGACCGCCTCTCGGGCGGTGAGCGGCAGCGCGTCGGACTGGCACGCACGCTGCTGGCCCCAGCGAAACTCTGGCTGATTGACGAGCCGCTGTCGGCATTGGACCCAGCCCGTGCACGCCAGGCGCTGGAGACATTGCTGGACGCCGCCCGTGACCGACAGACCACCGTGGTCGCCACGCTGCACCAGGTGGACATGGCCCTGGCCCACTTTCCTCGCATCATCGGCCTACGCGACGGCGCGCTGGTGTTTGACCTGCCATCGCAAGCCGTGTCGCGCGAGGTTCTGGCCAAACTGTACGACCAGTACGAACACGAGTTGCGTGGCGACGTCCTGATCGATGCCGAGGTCAATTACCCCGACAGGCCTGCACCTGTCCCGGCGGTCATGCACTGCCGATGAGCCACACTGCAGCCCCTACAAACCGCCAGGTGCCGCTGCGCGACCCGGCTTGGTCGCGGCGTGTGTTCTGGGTTTGCTTCACTGTGTTGCTGTTGTGGCCGCTCGCAGTGGCTACCGAATTCAAGCCGTGGATCTTGCTGGAGCGCGACAACCTCAAGGTCAGCGCCCAGTTCCTCGGCACCTTCTGGCCCTTGGCGCACGAGCCCGAATTTTTGCTGCTGGTAGCAAAGGAGACCTGGCGTACGGTGGCCATGGCCACAGCGGGTGTCACCTTGGCGCTTCTGTTGTCACTGCCAATGACGCTGTTATCCACCCGTACGCTGTCCATCTCGGCGCTCTCGGGCCGCATGGCACGGGGGCCGTATTGGCTGAGACAAACCATCCGCTGGGTGCTGATTGTGTTGCGCAGCA
>CAZANT010000476.1:0-1579 GCA_964486575.1 uncultured Burkholderiaceae bacterium
GGCCGGCGGTTTCGTCGGCGAAGACGCCAGCTTCATCCTGCTGCAGAAGTGGCTGGGCAAGACCGAACTGCCGCTGTACGTGCGCGGTGGCATCACCCCGGCTGTGGCGGCCGCTTGCCACGCCGTGGGCGTGGCCGGTGGCGTGCTGGACGCCCAGGTGCTGCTGCTCGACGAAGCCCACTTGCCCGAGACCACGCAAAGCCTGCTGGCCAGCCTGTCGGGCAACGAAACCGTGGCCGTGGGCGACGGCGAAACCGGCGAATACTTCCGCGTGCTCAGCCGCCCCGGCCACGCCGTGGCCAAGGCCTTCCTGGCCGAAGGTGATGGCCAGCGTTTCCCGGCACTGCAGGCCTGGGTGGCTGGCAAGGTGAACTGGGCCGAGCCCAAGCTGGGCTTGCTGCCCGTGGGCCACGACGTGGTCTTCGCCGCCGCCTGGCGCAAGCGCTACCGCCACCTGGCCGCCGTGCTGGCCGCCATCGACAAGGCCGTCGGCGAACAGGCCGCCTTGGTGGCCGCGCAGCCGCCCATCGTCGAAGCTTCGCCGCTGGCCCAGGCCCTGGGCATCCGCTACCCCATCGTGCAAGGCCCGATGACGCGGGTGTCGGATTCCGCCGAGTTCGCCGCCGCGGTGGCCGAAGGCGGGGCCCTGCCCATGGTGGCCTTTGCGCTGCTGAAGGGCCAACCGCTGGCCACGCTGTTGGCGCGCACCGCCGAACTGCTGAAGGGCCGGCCCTGGGGCATTGGCCTGCTGGGGTTTGCACCGCAGGCCCTGCTGGACGAACAACTGGCCATGGCCACGCAGCACCGGCCGGGCTACGCCATCATCGCCGGCGGCCGGCCCGACCAGGCCGTGAAGCTGGAAGCCGCGGGCGTGCCCACCTTCCTGCACGTGCCTTCGGCCAACCTCATTCCGATGTTCATCCAGGAGGGCGCGCGCCGCTTCATCTTTGAAGGCCGCGAATGCGGTGGCCACATCGGGCCTTTGTCGAGCTTTGTGCTGTGGAGCACCATGGTCGACAAGCTGCTGGAAGAGCTGGACGCACGCAAGGTGCCGGCCGAAGAACTGCAGCTGTTGTTCGCCGGTGGCATCCACGACGCCGTGTCGTCGGCCCTGGTGCAGGTGCTGATCGCGCCGCTGGCCGCGCGCGGCGTGAAGGTCGGCATCCTGATGGGCAGCGCCTACCTGTTCACCAAGGAAATCGTCGAAGCCGGTGCCATCGTGCCGCGCTTCCAGCAGGCCGTCATCGAATGCACGCAGACCGCCAGCCTGGAAAGTGGCCCCGGCCACGCCAGCCGCTGCGGCTTCACGCCTTTCGCGCAGGAATTTTTCAAAAAGCGCAATCAGATGCGCGAGGCCAAGGTGCCTGGCGAAGAAAGCCGCCGCGTGCTGGACGACATGATCATGGGCCGGCTGCGCATCGCCAGCAAGGGCACGGTGCGCCGTGGCGAAAACGGCGACCTGGTGCACCTGGACGCCGACCAGCAGATGGCCGAAGGCATGTACATGCTGGGCCAGGTGGCCACGCTGCGCGATGAAGCCACGAACATCGAACGCCTGCACGGCGAAGTGACGGCCGAC
>CAZANT010000477.1:0-1573 GCA_964486575.1 uncultured Burkholderiaceae bacterium
CGGCCGGCGGCAAGACCGCGGTGGTGTCCACCATCAACGGCGACTCCAACGTGCCGTTCTACAAGGAGCTTGGCAACGCGGGACTGAAGGCCAAGGACGTGCCGGTAGTGGCGTTCTCGGTGGGTGAGGAAGAGCTGCGTGGCGTGGACACCAAGCCGCTGGTGGGCCACCTGGCCGCCTGGAACTACTTCATGAGCCTCAAGAACCCGGCCAACGACGAGTTCACCAAGAAGTGGGCCGCCTACGCCAAGGCCAAGAAGCTGCCCGGCTCCGACAAGCCCCTGACCAACGACCCGATGGAGGCCACCTACATCGGCATCAACATGTGGAAGCAAGCGGTCGAGAAGGCCAAGTCCACCGACACCGACAAGGTGATTGCCGCCATGGCCGGCCAAACCTTCAAGGCGCCGAGTGGCATCGTTTCCAAGATGGATGAGAAAAACCACCACCTGCATAAGAGCGTGTTCATTGGCGAAGTGAAAGCCGACGGCCAGTTCAACGTGGTGTGGAAGACCCCCGGTCCGGTGAAGGCCAAGCCGTGGAGCCCGTACATCGAGGGCAACGACAAGAAGCCTGACGAGCCCGTGAAAAAGTAACGCCCCCGAAGTGGCCCACTGCGTGTGGCCACCTCCCCCCACTGGGGGGCGGCTCGGCCGCTACGGAGCGGCCGGGCGCAGCGGGCCCTTGAATCAGTCAAGTCAATTCAAGGCACGGTGCTTGCATGGTGCGCAGCGTGCTGCCCACCCTACAGGTTCCCACATGCAACTTCGATTTCTTTTTCTTCTGGCTGCGCTGTGCGTGGCACCTCTGGCCCAGGCACTGACCGCTGAGGAAGCGCGGGCCATGGCCAGCGGGGAAACGGACGCACGCATCGAGGCCTTGAACAAAGCGACGGCGGGCGCGGACGACAAAACGGTTGCCTTCATCCAGGCGCTCGCCGACGACGCGGTCAAGGTGGCGGGCGATAAGGTCTTTGTGGTGGTGGACGGCCAGGGCCGTGACCCAGTGACCGGGTCCCCCGCCACCGTACCGGACGACGCCGAAGATCCCACGAACAACAACCGCATGCGTGGCGAGTTGGGCAATGCCTTGGCCGCCATCAAGCTGTTTGCACCAGACGAGAAGGTGCGGCGCGCGGCAATAGCCACCCTGCAGGCGGAAACCGAGCTGAGCCGATTGCCGCTGATCGAGAAGGCGCTGGCTGCCGAACCGAATCCGTCGCTCAAAGCACAGCTCACCATGGTGCGCGCCCGTATCCTGCTGGGCAGTGACGACAAGGCGCAACGCATCGCCGCGGCCGCGCTGTTGGCCGACAGCGGCAACCCAGCCACCAAAACCGCGCTGTTGGAGCGCCTGACGGTGGAGACTGAGCCCGACGCCAAAGCCGCGATGCAGGCCAGCCTGCGGGCGGTGGAGGCGGCATTGGCTTGGGGCGACAAACTTCCTGCAGTCTTTAGCGGCATCAGCCTGGGCTCCATCCTGCTTCTGGTGGCGCTGGGCCTGGCGATCACCTACGGTCTGATGGGCGTGATCAACATGGCCCACGGTGAGCTGATGATGATCGGCGCTTACG
>CAZANT010000478.1:0-1573 GCA_964486575.1 uncultured Burkholderiaceae bacterium
ACGGCGTGGCCTTCGCGGGCCACGCCGTTTTTCATGGAGCCGCTGGGGTCAGCCCGCTTTCAGCCCGAGCTTGCCCACCAAGGCCTTGAACACCTCGTTGTCGCGCTTCATGCTGGCGCGGAAGGTGTTGGCGTCGGCGTAGGCCAGGCCCATGCTCAAGCGGGCGAGGGCGTCTTTCAGCACAGGCTCGTCGGCGCACTTGCGCGCCGCATCGGCCAGCACGGCCAACACTTCGGGCGGCGTGCCCTTGGGTGCGGCCAGGCCGCGCCAGGTGCCGATGGAAAGATCAATGCCACGTTCTTTCAGCGTGGGCACGGTGTCGAAGCCCTTCACACGCTGGTCGGCCATCACCGCCAGCGTGCGCAGCTTGCCACTTTGCACATGCGTGGCCACCTCGCCGGGGCTCACCGCCACGGCGTCCACGTGGCCGCCCATCAGGGCGAGCACCGCGGGGGCGGCACCGCCGAAGGGGATGGGGTTGTACTTGACGCCCACCTTGTCTTCCAGCGCCGCGTGCGCCAGGTGCCAGATGCTGCCCAGGCCGCTGTTGCCCATCTTGATCTCGCCGGGCTTGGCCTTGCTGGCGGCCAGGAACTCCTCCAGCGTCTTCCAGGGGCTGTCGGCTTTCACCGTGATGGCGGCCGGGTCGTGGTTCAGTTGGGCGATGGGGATGAAGTCCTCGTACGACAACTTGGTGGCGCCCAGGTGCGGCACGATGACGATTTCTGCAAACACCACGGCCAGCTTGTAGCCGTCGGGCTTGGCGTTGATCATCTCGCCGTGGCCGATCATGCCGCTGGCGCCGGGCCGGTTGTTCACGGTGACCGGTTGGCTGAGGTGCTTCTTCGCGGCCTCGGCAAACGCCCGGGCCAGCACGTCGGTGCCACCGCCTGCGCCGGCCGGCACGATCAGCTCGATGGGCCGGCTGGGGTAGCTGCCCTGGCCCCAGGCGCTGGGGGCCAGGCCGCTGGCCGCTGCGGCGGCCCGCAGGTGACGGCGGGTGAGGGGGGCGGGCTTGTGCATGGGGTCTCCCTGAGCGGTGCGGTTGGCGTTTTGGTTGTACGACAACCCCATGCTAGCCGCGCCGGTGCCGCAGCCGTGTCCCGGAAAACCCGCTGCCTCAGGCGCCGCGTTGGCGGTGGAACCACAGCACGCTGTAGCCCGCTGCCGCCACCAGCAGCACGCCCAGCATGCCGGGCTGGACCAGGCCGGCCAGTGCATGGCCGGCGTCGCTCAGCAAGAAGCTGGGCAGGGCGCTGATCACCACATCCACGTCGGCACCCCGGTGGCCGACGGTGAAGCTCTCGGCCTCGGCGCGGCCCGCTGCGAACAGTGCACGGCCGGCGTTGTCGCCCACGAACAGCAGCGCTTTCCACACGACGGGGATGTTGTAGACCTTGTCCAGCACCAGGCCCAGGGCCGCGACGCTGGCCACCACGGTGGGCAGGGCCCAACGCTTCAACCACACCGAAGCGGCCATCACCATCAGGATCAGCGGCGACAACCACACCGTGGCCAGCACCACGCCCAAGATCACGCGCAGCGTGGTCAAGCCGCTCACGCCCAGCAGCAG
>CAZANT010000479.1:0-606 GCA_964486575.1 uncultured Burkholderiaceae bacterium
CGCAGGGGCCCGAGCAAGGCTGCCAGCGCCGTGGCGGCGGCGGGCTCCACGGCCAACTTCATGTCTCGGAAGGTGTAGTACATCGCTTGGCAAATCGCGTCGTCGGACACACGCACCATGCCGTCCACATGCTGTTTGCAAAGGCTGTAGCTGTAGGGCATGGCATAGGGTGCACCCAGGCTGTCGGCCACCGTGTTGACCCGTTCCAGGCGCACGGGTTGCCCGGCTTCAAAACTGCGCGTCATGGCGTCCGCACCTTCAGGCTCCACGCCGAAAACCTGGCAACGTTTGTTCATGCGCTTGACGCAACTGGCAATGCCCGCAAGCAAACCGCCACCACCCACGGGTACCACCACGGCATCCAGGCCACTGACCTGGTGCATCAACTCCAAGCCCACCGTGCCTGTTCCTTGTGCGGTCAGCGGTCCATCAAAGGGGTGGATCAGGGTGCGGCCTTCGCGTGCGACAAGTTCATCCGCATGTGCGAACGCGGCGTGTACGTCGGCCTGCAGCACCACCTCGGCGCCCATCTGCCGGCAGGCTTCTATGCGGGCTGGGCTCACATGCTGAGGCATCACCACCTTGGTTGGCGTGCCGGCCAAACGG
>CAZANT010000479.1:616-1140 GCA_964486575.1 uncultured Burkholderiaceae bacterium
AGCGCTCACGGCCACCACGCCACGCCGTTTGGCCTCCAAGCCCATGGCCTGGATGCAGTTGAGCGCGCCGCGCAGTTTGAAGCTGCCTGCGATCTGAAAGAGTTCGAGCTTGAGCCAGACCTCGGTCTGTGGGCTCAGCGCGGTTTGCACCACACCGGTTTGCCAGCGCCACACGGGCGTGGTGAGCACCTGGCCGTGCAGGCGGGCCGCCGTTTGCTGAAAGTCTTGAAGGGTGAGGTCGAGCGCGGGGTCCCAAACGGAACTGGGATTGACAGTCATGTATTTCTCCATCGAATTCGAAGCCAAAGAATGAGGCTGGTTGAGCGCACAGGGCGCAGGCACAGCAGGGTTCATTCGGGTCGAAGGGCACCGGCACGCAGCCGCAGCTCAACGACCCAGGCTAATTCGAATGGAGCGGGTGACCGCGCAAGCTGCCTCAGATCCACATGCACAGCCACGCATCAAAGCCAGGCACTGGCTTTGGTGAGGGTTGGCGGTGGAGCGGGGTTTCACGGGTGAAAGTG
>CAZANT010000479.1:1150-1572 GCA_964486575.1 uncultured Burkholderiaceae bacterium
GCCAGTTTGTCACGCATGCGGTTGGCGCGCTCTTGCGAGTTGGGGTGGGTGGACAACATGCCACCACCACCTGAGCCGAGTTTGCGGAATGCAGATTCCATGGCCTTCGCGTCGTATTTGTGTTTCTTCATGAAAGCCAAGCCGTAGTCATCGGACTCGGTTTCCTGGCTTTGCGAGTACTGCGCATTCAGCACTTTCTCCGCCAGTCCACCCAGGTCTGAGTCCGCGATGGCCCCCAGTGCGCCTTTATTGGCCGATGCTGCTTTGCGCGCAGCGGATGCCATGTAAGCCGTGCGCATTTCGTTCAAGGAGTGTTTGAATTTAACGTGACCGATCTCGTGACCGATGATGCCCTGCAACTCGGCGTCGGTCATCATGTCCATCAAACCGCTGTAAAACCGAATCGAACCGTCAGGTGTGGC
>CAZANT010000480.1:0-1556 GCA_964486575.1 uncultured Burkholderiaceae bacterium
GCGCTACGCCAAACTGGTGAGCAAAATGAGCAAAGACACCCAGTTCCTGTTCATCAGCCACAACAAGATTGCGATGGAAATGGCCGAACAACTCATTGGGGTGACCATGCAAGAGCAGGGTGTGTCGCGCATTGTGGCGGTGGACATGGAAGCCGCGGTCAACCTGGTGCAGGCTGCATGAGCAACTTGACCGTCGGCTTGGCCATCCTTGGCGGGCTGATTCTGGCTGCCGTGGTGGCCCACAGCACCTGGACCTCGCGGCGCAATGCGCCGAAGCTGCCGCAGCCCGAAACCCTGCCGTCCGAGGCGCCCACCCATTTCATCGAACCGACGCTGGACGGCAGCCCTGCCGAGCCCCCACCTGTCATGAGCGATTCGGTGCAAGACGCCGCGCTGATGCCACCGAGCAGCATGGCGGGCTATGTGGCCGACCGCCGTGGCGGGCTTGACGCACTCATTGACCTCATCACCCCAGTGCAGTTGGACGCGCTGGTTGCCGGTGAGGCGGTGCTGGCTCACCAGCCGCCCACCCGCCGCGCCGGGGGAAAACCTTTCGCCATCGAGGGGCTCAACGCGACCAGCTGCCAGTGGGAGACGCTGACCCACGGCCAGCGTTACAGCGCTTTGCAGGTGGGTGTCCAGTTGGCCAACCGCACCGGCGCGCTCAACGAAATTGAATTCTCGGAGTTCGTGGTGAAGATTCAGGCGTTCTGCGACGCCATCGGCGCCACGCCGGAATTCCCCGACATGCTCGACGCCGTCGCCAGCGCGCGCGAGCTGGACCAGTTTGCCAGCGCCCACGACGCACAACTCAGCTTCTCCCTGCGCGCCCGCCACGCCGCCTGGAGCCCTGGCTATGTGCAGCAGCATGCGGCCCGGCTCGGCTTTGTGGCGGGGGCATTGCCTGGCCGCCTGGTGCTGCCAGTCATCAGCGGTGGGGCCATCACCCCAATGTTGGGCTTGGCCTTTGACACCCAGGCTGCGCTGTCGGACGACCCAGCGCAGTCGGCCATCCGCCAAATCACGCTCAGTTTGGACGTGCCCCAGGTGGACCGCCATGAGCAGCCCTACCAGCGCATGCGTGAGGTTGCTGCGGCGCTGGTGCAGGCCATGGACGGCGCCATGGTGGACGACGACGGCCGGGTGATCCAGCCCGAGTCGCTCGACGGCATCGCCGGAGACCTGGAGCTGCTTTACGACGCGCTGGACGCGCGGGAACTCTCTGCCGGTTCGCCTGCCGCCCGGCGCTTGTTCTCCTGAAGGTGGGGGAACTCAGCATGCTGCCCGCCACCACCCTGGCCCGCGCCGCCGAGCTGCGCGAAACGCTGCACCACCACGCACACCGGTACCATGTTCTGGACGACCCCAGCATCCCCGATGCCGAGTACGACCGCTTGTTTCAGGAACTCCAAGCGCTGGAAGCGGACCACCCCGAGTTGCGTACGCCCGACTCACCGACCCAGCGCGTGGGCGGTGCACCCTTGCCGCAGTTCACCCCCGTCCGCCATGCGGTGCCCATGCTCAGCATCCGAACCGAGACCGACACCGAGGCCAGC
>CAZANT010000481.1:0-1556 GCA_964486575.1 uncultured Burkholderiaceae bacterium
ACCCGGACAACCCCCAGGCACGGCTTCTGAAGCAGGCAGTGGCCCTGCTCGAGAAGGGCGGCATTTTGGCCGTGCCCACCGATTCGAGCTACGCCCTCGTCTGCCATTTGGATGACAAGGGCGCGGTTGACAACCTGCGTCGCATCCGAGGTGTAGATGACAAACACCACCTGACCCTGCTGTGCCGTGACCTGAGCGAACTGGCCAGTTATGCGCGGGTAGATAACACCCAGTACCGACTGTTAAAGGCCGCCACACCGGGACCTTACACCTTCATTCTGGAGGCCAGTAAGGAAGTTCCACGCCGCGTCAGCCACCCCTCACGCAAGACCATTGGCCTGCGCGTACCTGAGCATACGGTGCTACAAGAGCTGCTAGCCCTCTACGGTTCTGCCTTGTTAGCTACCACTTTGATAGCGCCTGGTGAGACCCTGCCTATGAACGATGCCAATGAAATCCGCGAACGGTTCGAAAAGGTGATTGCTGGCGTCATTGACGCCGGTGCCTGCCCACTGGAGCCCACCACGGTGGTAGACCTGACCGGCGCCGAACCCCAATTGATACGCCAGGGCCGTGGCGATCTGGCCCGACTGGGTCTTTGAGAACCAACTGGAAACCCCTGCTGTGGATATTGGAAACCTGATTCAAACCGTCGCCCTGTACGCATTGCCCGTGCTGTTTGCCATCACGCTGCACGAGGCCGCACACGGTTATGCTGCGCGGCACTTTGGTGACAACACCGCTTGGCAGCTAGGGCGCATCTCGCTCAACCCCATGCGCCACATTGACCCTGTGGGTACGATTCTGATGCCGCTGATGTTGTATTTCGCAACGTCGGGCGCCTTTCTGTTTGGCTACGCCAAGCCGGTGCCGGTGCGCTTTGGCAATCTGCGTAACCCCAAGCGCGACATGATTTGGGTCGCTCTGGCGGGACCGGGCGCCAATCTGTTCATGGCACTGCTGTGGGGCATTGCCCTGTACGTGCTACGCGGTGCGGGAGTCACCGAGCCGTTCTTCCTCAAAATGTGCCAGGGCGGCGTGTTGGTCAACGTGGTCATGTTTGCCTTCAACCTCTTCCCCTTGCCGCCACTGGACGGAGGGCGCATTCTGGTGGGCCTGCTGCCCTATCGCCAGGCGGAGTTGGTGTCACGCATTGAGCCGTGGGGATTCTTCATCGTCATGGCGTTGGTCATCATGGGCGTCATCAGCACACTGTGGATGCAGCCCGTCATGGCGTTGACCTACGGTTTGCTGAACATTTTGTTGTATCCCTTTGCGGCGCTGGTGTCATAAGACAACCGCTGCGCGCAACCATATTTTTTCCTACATTTTCCATGGCCTCCACGCGTTTTCTCACTGGCATCACCACTTCCGGCACGCCCCATCTGGGCAACTATGTTGGCTCCATTCGTCCATCCGTACGGGCCAGCCTGACCGCAAATGTGGAGAGCTTCTACTTTCTGGCCGACTACCACGCACTCATCAAGATCGATGATCCGGCCCGCATACAGCGCTCTACGCTGGAGATTGCGGCGAGCTGGCTGGCAGCCGGGCTC
>CAZANT010000482.1:0-1146 GCA_964486575.1 uncultured Burkholderiaceae bacterium
GTGCGCGCACCGAGGGCGGCAGCAACAGGCTGGCCGCATGGAAGGTTTTGGAGTTGTGCGCCAGGCTGGCACGGCAGGCCGCCAGATCGGCCGCCATCAAGGGTGGCGCCACAAAGGCGGCATCGGTGGCCAGGGTGTCACGCGGGTCGGACATGGGCAAAGCCTTCCTGGGCCGTCGAAGAGGTGGGGCGGGCCAGTTCACGGCCGTGGGGCACGATGGCGTCGAGCACGCGGGCCGACGACAACACACCCGGCAAGCCCGCGCCCGGGTGGGTGCCAGCGCCAACGAGGTACAGCCGGTCGACCTCCTCGCTGCGGTTGTGCGGCCGGAACCACGCGCTTTGCGTCAGCACCGGCTCCAGCGCAAAGGCCGCGCCTTTGTAGGAGCTGAGCCGGTCTTGAAAGTCTTGCGGCGTCAGCATCAGCGAGCTAACCACCTCTTGCTCCAGCCCCGGCAGCAGCGTTTCCGACAAGCGCTTGGCAATGGCCGCGCGGTAGGGCTCGGCGCGCTGCTGCCAGTTCACGCCGGCATCCAGGTGCGGCACGGGGGCCAGCACGTAGAAGGCGTCGCAGCCTTCGGGCGCCAAGCTGGGGTCGGTGGCCGTGGGGCGGTGCAGGTAGAGGCTGAAGTCATCGGCCAGGTGCTTCTTGTGGAAGATGTCGTCCAGCAAGCCCCGGTAGCGCGGCCCCAGCGAGGTGGTGTGGTGCGCCACATCGTGGTACTGCCGCTTGGTGCCGAAGTACCAGACGAACAGGCTCATCGAGTAACGCGCCTTGGCAATGCGCTTGTCGGTCCAGCGGCGGCGGTAGCGGGCCGGCAGCAGGTGCTTGTAGGTCCAGGCCGAATCGGCGTTGGACACCACCACATCGGCCGCCAGCCGCTCACCGCTGGCCAAACGCACGCCGCAAGCGGCGCCGTTCTCCACCAAGATCTCGTCCACCGCCTGCCCACACAGCACGCGGCCGCCTTGGCCCTCAATCAAGCCCACCAGGCCTTTGACCAAAGCACCCGTGCCGCCCATCGCGAAGTGCACGCCAAAGCGCCGCTCCAGGAAGGCGATCAAGCAGTACACCGAAGTGGTCGAGAACGGGTTGCCGCCCACCAGCAGCGACTGGAAGGTGAGCACCACACGCAGCTTCTCGTTC
>CAZANT010000482.1:1156-1554 GCA_964486575.1 uncultured Burkholderiaceae bacterium
CGTCCTTCACATGCTTGCACGCCAGGCCCCAGACGGTGCGGTAGCCCTCCAGCTTGAGCAGGTCCGGCAGCACGCGGGCCATGTCGGTCCAGTGCTCGAACGACACATCGCCCAGCTGCTCAAAGCCCACCTTGTAGATGGCCTCGCTGGCGGCCAAAAAGCGCTCGTAGCCGTCTTCGTCACCCGGGGCCAGCTTGGCCACCTCGGCGCGCATGGCGGCGGGGTCGCCGCTGTAGTCGAACACCGTGCCATCGTCAAAGCGCACGCGGTAAAACGGCGCCACCGGGCGCAGGTCCACGTCGTCCGACAGCTTGCGGCCACACAGGCCCCACAGCTCTTCAAACAGGAAGGGCGCGGTGATCACGGTCGGGCCGGCGTCGAAGGTGAAGCCGTCCTGC
>CAZANT010000483.1:0-1551 GCA_964486575.1 uncultured Burkholderiaceae bacterium
GCCTGCGGCAGGTTATGCCGCACCAGCGCCGTGGTCGAGGCCACCACCGACAGCATCACGCCGCCAAACACCAGGCCCGACAACAGCACCGCTGGCCACGCGCTGGTGAGTGCCGGCAACACTGTGGCCGCGCCCAGCAATCCACTCAGCAACGCCAGCGCACCGCCGCCCCGGCTGCGGTCCAGCAGCCCGGCCCAGATGCGCGACGACGCCACCACCGCCAGCCCCAGCAGCGCATAAAACACGGTGACCGCGGTGGCGCTGGCGCCCTGCTCACGCAAAAGCGCAATCACAAACGTCATGTAGCCGATGTAGCCCGCGCCAAACAGCGCGTAACCGGCCAGCGCATAGCCCAGCGGCAGCCAGCGGAATGGCGCGGCCTGGGCACGGGTGCTGGCGGGCGTGCCAGCCTGGGTGTCGAGTGCCCGCGCTGGCCACACCAGCACCGCGCTGGCCACACCACAGGCTGCCGCCAACGCCCACCAGGCCCAGGCCCAGCTGTGCGGCAGGTGGCGTGCGGCTTGCAGCACTTCGGGGACCAGCACTGCCGAGAGCGTGATGCCCAGTCCGGTTCCTCCGTAGTACAGGCCCAGCAGCAGGCCGCTGCGTTGCGGCTGGAGCGCGCCCAGCCTGGCGGCGAGCAAACCACCGGCCACAAAAACGAACGCGCTCGCCACACCTGCCAGCAGGCGTTGAATCAGCAGCGGTGTGGTGTCGGTAAAAAACCCGCTCAGCCCCATGAACAGGCTGGCCAGCCAGGCGCCACACAGCATCAGGCGAGCGGCGCCAAGGCGCCGCAGCAGCATCGGCGTAGCCAGTGCGCCCAGCAGGTAGCCCAGCGCGTTGACCGTGTTCATCGCGCCGGCCAGCGTGTACGACCAGCCCAAATCTCCACGCATGGGCGGCAGAAGCAGGCCGTAGGCAAAGCGGGTGATGCCCAGCGAAATGGCGGCACCGAGCGACAGAGCCAGCGCCAGTGCCACAACTCGCTGGGGTGACAAGGCGGGGGCGGTGGGTGCAGAGGCCATACCATCGATTCTGCGGCACAAAAAAACCGCCTGGGTTTGTGGCCCAGGCGGCTGGTGCTGGCCCCGGTAGGGGCCGAACATTAATGGGGAATCAGGCGGCTGCGAGGCGTTTTTCGATTTGTGCCTTGGTGGCGGTCAGCTCAGCGGGCAGGTGGTAAGCGAGCTGCGTGAACAACTCGTCGTGCAATTTCAGTTCAGCCTGCCAAGCCGCGGTGTCGATGTTGGTCACCGACTTGAACTGCTCGGCGCTGAAATCCAGGCCGGTCCAATTCAGTTCGCCATAGGATGGGCTGGTGCCAATGGCGTGCTCGGTACCGTTGTTGGCCTTGCCTTCGATGCGGTCGATCATCCACTTCAAGACGCGCATGTTCTCGCCGTAGCCAGGCCAGACGAACTTGCCGTCTTCGCCCTTGCGGAACCAGTTCACGCAGTAGATGCCAGGCAGCTTGGCGCCCGAGGCTTCCAGTTTCTTGCCCAGGTTCAGCCAGTGCTGGAAGTAGTCGCTCATGTTGTAGCCCATGAA
>CAZANT010000484.1:0-1545 GCA_964486575.1 uncultured Burkholderiaceae bacterium
GGGGTGAAAACAGGGTCGGGCCCCTCGCGCGAAAATTTTGCCGCTTCGCGGACAGCGCGCGCACCCACCTTAAAGCCCTTCGCTTTTCAGCTGCGTCGCGACGATCGCTGACATGAGCTCACCCTAGATAGCGCCCGGCAATCGGCCGCACACCACCGGAGCGACCGCCGCCGGCCGGCCGCTCAATCACGACTCGATTTCCGATCAGCACGCCCCGACCACACGTCGGTAACGCGTGGCTCACGCGTGCGCGTTTCGTCGGCTGCCCCGACTGATCAGTGCGACCGATGCGAGTTTGATAGCGCCGTCGGTATGTATAGCTGGTGGGTGGCGCTGACTCGAACCCGACAGGCCTGTGCGCTGACGATGGCCCGTCCAGCGCCCCAGCGGCTGCCGGCGGCCATCGCCAGCACGGGTCGGAGGTGAAAGATCGGCACAAATTACGACACCAGTGTCGCGTGGAGTAACATACATCTAGCCAAGGGCGTATATTCCGGTTCCAATGGATCACTGAAGTTCTTCACGACAGCCTTTTCTTTTTCAAAAATGGCCAGCGGTTTCAACGTCGATCAGCCCGATCCGCTCTGGGAGAAGTGGGGATCGGCGTTGCGTCAGGGCTTCGTGCAGTTCCCGACGGTGCTGCTGCGCCGCCAGGCGGAGCTGGGCATCGACGCGGTGCAGCTGGTGGTGCTGCTGCAGCTGATCGCGTCGTGGTGGGACAAGGACGATGCGCCTTACCCGAGCACGCAGACGATGGCGAGCCGCATGGGTCTGTCGGTGCGCACGGTGCAGCGCAGCCTGAAGGAGCTGGAGGCCAAGGGCCTGCTGCGGCGCAAGCCGGCAACGGAGTCGAACGACGGCGCGAGCTTGGTCACGCGGTACGACCTGCAGCCGCTGAGCGCGCGGCTGATCAACATCGTGCAGGACCAGGTGCGGGTGGCCAACGAGGCCAAGCACGCCCTGCGTCAGCAACCGATCGACCTCGCCTAGGAGGCCGTCACCGACAAGATTTCACGAGTTCAAACGCAACGGGCCGAGGTACGAACTCGGCCCGCTAGCGCCCCTAGACCCAAGCCGGGCAGGGGAATGGCGCATCACGGCGGATGCCTCCACATCAGGGACGATCTTGCCACGGTTCGACATGTTGAAAGCCCGGCTTTTTCCTAAGCCATGAAAGGGCTGTTTTCATCATGTCTGACGTTCGTATCACCTGCATCAACAAATCCTCCCCCAACGGGGGTCACGAGCACATCACCCACGCCGGCAACCCCGCCGGGAACTGGTGGTGGACCGTGGAACAGATCATCGCGAGCATCGACGCGAAGACGAACACGTTCTACGTCCAGGACGACCGCACGGGCAAGCGCGCCTATGTCGGCGTCGTCCGGCCCGCTGGGAAGCGGGCTCACATCCGCACCCATGCTGACGGGCTCTGGAACGACAACCTGTTGTCGCTGACCAGCTGCCCCTGGCGCGCGGCGGCGTAAACCCCGAACCCGGCCAAGGTGCATACACCTTGGCCTTTCATGACCCACATTTTTGCGG
>CAZANT010000485.1:0-1544 GCA_964486575.1 uncultured Burkholderiaceae bacterium
CAAGGATTGGCATCTTGCCGGTTTCGACCGTTGCCACCATGACGGTGCGACTTCCCGGTCTCTGCCAGTTCGGGGTTGCAGCTTGAGTGGCCACGATGAAAGATGGAGAGGCGCCGAGCTCCATGGTGACACTCCCCGCTTGACGAGCCTATTGGTGTCGAAGAACGGTACACAGCGGCAGGCCACTGTGTTCGTCGGTGGCGTTGGGTGGCTCCCAAGAGGAGCTGTTGGTTGTGCGATGTCGGTGTTGATTCCGCGCACCAGACTTTCGGCCAGCTAGGTGCCGTTTTGGGAGGTAATGGAGTTGATCAGCCTTTGAACCAATAGGTAGGAGTTGCAGAGGTGATTCTGGCGCTCGGACGATACAGGGCCAAAGAACAAGGGCTAGACGATCCGCAGTCCGTTGAGTGCCGGGTTGGCTGACGGGTAACTCAGCTGGAGCTGCTCCAGCGAATTGCGTACCACGGTGGCGACCATCAGGTTGCGATGGGATTTGGAATTGGCGGGAACGATGGTCCATGGAGCCCCATCAGTGCTGGTCGCCTCCAACAGGGCGCCGTAGGCCCGTTGGTAGTCGTCCCAACGCTGGCGCACCTCTACATCGCCCATGCTGAATTTCCAGTGCTTGGTGGGGTCATCCACCCGTTCCTGCAGACGCTGGCGCTGTGTGTCGGCGCTGATGTGCAGAAAAAACTTCAACACCACGGTACCGCTTTCAGTCAGCATCCGCTCGAAGTCGTTGATCTGCCGGTAGCGTTGCTTCGTCTTTTCGGGCGTGAGCTGGCCATTGACCACGGGCACCAGGACATCCTCGTAGTGGCTGCGGTTGAACACCATGATCTCGCCAGCGCCCGGAAGCCGATGATGAATGCGCCACAAAAAATCGTGCGCGCGCTCTTCCTCGGTGGGCGCCTTCCAGCCTACCGTGTGTACTCCCAACGGGCTGGTTCGCCCAAAGACGCCACGAACTGTGCCGTCTTTGCCCGAGGTGTCGGTGCCCTGCAGAACAACCAAAAGTTTGAAGCGTTTGTCGGCGTAAAAAAGGTCTTGTAATTGATCAATTTCAAGCGCCAGGGCCTCGGTGGCGGTTGTGTCCAACGACTTCTTGCCCAACGAGAACGGCTTGGCACCCGGGTCGAAAGCCGCCAATTCGCAGGGTTTCCCTGCGGCCGGCTGCCATGGGGCCAGCCGGGCGTCAGGGCGGGTTGGAGGGAGCGCCATGCCGCGGGTTACTTGTAGAGCAGTTGGGGCAGCCACAAACCAATCTGCGGGAACATGTACAGCAGCACAATCGCCAGCACTTGGATTCCCATGAAGGGCAACATGCCGGCAAAAATCTGGTTCAAGGTTACATGCTTCGGCGCCACGCCTTTCAGATAGAACGCCGACATCGCCACTGGCGGACTCAGGAAAGCCGTTTGCAGGTTCAAGGCCACCAACAGGCCGAAAAACAACGGGTCAACCCCGAAGTTATCGAGCAGCGGAATGAAGATGGGCATGAAGATCACGATGATCTCGGTCCATTCCAGCGGCCAGCCCAGCAC
>CAZANT010000486.1:0-1537 GCA_964486575.1 uncultured Burkholderiaceae bacterium
TCCCAACCCGGCCCATGGCCGGGTTTTTTTTGCCCGCTTCGTGCAGCGGGCACCGCGCCGCCCAGCTTTGCAGGGTCACCGCGGCCCTACACTGCACGCATGCTCTGGGTCAAAGCCTTTCACATCGTTTTTGTGGCGAGCTGGTTCGCCGGCCTGTTCTACCTGCCGCGCATCTTTGTCAATCTGGCCATGGTGCCGCCCGAAAGCGTGGCCGAGCGGGAACGCCTGCTGCTGATGTCGCGCAAGCTGCTTCGCTTCACCACCCTGCTGGCCGTGCCCGCCGTGGTGCTGGGCCTGTGGCTCTGGCTGGGTTACGGCATTGGCCGTGGCCCGGGCAACGGCTGGATGCATGCCAAGTTGCTGGTGGTGGCGCTCACGCTGGGGTACCACCATGCCTGCGGGGTCATGCTTCGGCGCTTCGAGGCCGGCGCCAACCGCCGCAACCACGTCTGGTACCGCTGGTTCAACGAGGCCCCTGTGCTGATGCTGCTCGCGGCGGTGGTGCTGGTGGTCGTCAAGCCGTTCTGACGGGGCCCGCCGGTGCACACGCGCACCTCTGCATGGCCCATGGCGCTGCTCTATGCGGTGGTGATCGGTTACGCCAGCCTGTACCCGTTCACCGGCTGGCGCGACCAGGGCGTGCAGCCCTGGTCGTGGCTGGAGGCGCCCTGGCCCCAGTACTGGACAGCGTTCGACCTGTACGCCAACTTTCTGGGCTACATGCCCCTGGGTTTCCTGCTGGCGCTCGGTGCCCGGCGCCTGGGGTGGCTGACGGGTGCCTGGGTGCTGGGCGTGGGTTTGCCGCTGGCCATGTCCGCGGCGGTGGAAAGCGCGCAAACCTACCTGCTCGGGCGCGTGCCGTCCAACATCGATTTCGGTCTCAACAGCGCGGGGGCTGCGGTGGGTGCGGCCATCGCCATCGCGCTCGATCGCCTGGGTTGGCTGGAGCGGTGGACCCTGTTCCGCGAGGCCTGGTTTGTGCCCGACACCCATGGCAGCCTGGTGCTGCTGGCGCTGTGGCCGCTGGCGCTGCTGTACCCCTTGTCGGTGCCGTTCGGCCTGGGGCAGGCCTGGGACCGCCTGGCCGACGCGCTGGTGCAGTGGTGGTGGGACACGCCGTTCATTGCGTGGCTGCCGTTGCGCGACCTGCCCGCCGATCCCTTGAGCCCGTTGTCGGAGGCGTTTTGTGTGGCGCTCAGCCTGCTGGCCCCCTTGTTGCTGGCGTTTGGCGACATGCGGTGGTGGTGGCGGCGGCTGCTGTTTCTGCCCGCCTTTCTGGCGGGAGCGCTGGGTGTGGCAGGTCTGTCCGGTGCCCTCACCTATGGCCCGGTGCACGCCTGGGCCTGGGCCACCGAACCGGTGCTGGCCGGCATCGGCGCCGGTGCGGTGCTGGGGCTGTTGTGCACGCCGCTGCCCCGCCGGCTGTGCCATGCCCTCATGCTGCTGTGCCTGGGTGTGTCGCTCACCTTGCTCAACCGCGCACCCGAAGTGCCTTATTTCGCCCAGTCGGTCGAAGTCTGGGAGCAGGGGCGCTTCA
>CAZANT010000487.1:0-1527 GCA_964486575.1 uncultured Burkholderiaceae bacterium
GGGCCGGGGCTCTGGCCGTTGTAGCCCCACATGTTGACCTTGAAGCCGGGTGCCATCTCGCGCACCACCGGCTCGGCCACCAGGTGGAACTCTTTCACGCCCTGGTTCATGCGCCAGGGCAGGCTCCAGCCGTTCAGGGTGACGACCGGGTTGTAGGGTCGGCCGGTGGCCGGCACCAGCGGCGGTGCGGTGGCGGTGCTGTCCATCAGCACCGGTTCGGGCAGGGCGGCCAGGGCCACCTTGCTGACGGCCGTGGCGGCGAGGGCGGTGCCAGCGGCGCTGGCCACAAAATTTCTGCGATTCATGTCAATGTCCTTTGGCTTCACCGGAGTTGTCGTTGGATGCGCCGCCCTGCAGTGCTTGGAGGCTGCCGGGTGATGTGGCGGTGAGTGCGGTCTGCAGGTCTGTGTCGGCAACCCAGAAGTCGCGTTGGGCCTCGATGGCGCTGTTCACGGCCAGCACGCTTTGCTTGGTGGTGCCCAGAAGGTCCCACAGGCTGGAGAACATGCCGTTGTAGCGCAGCAGGGTTTCCTCCTGAATGAACTGGCGCAAGGGCACCACCTCGTCGCGCTGGGCCACCGCCAAGTCGTAGGCGGTACGGTAGGTGAAGTAGGCCTCGCGGGCTTCGCTGCGGGCGCGGCCCGCGGTTTCGGCCACCCGGGCCACCGACTGCCGGTAGATCGCTTCAGCCCTGGCGTTGCGGGCGCTGCCCCAGTCGAAAATCGGCAGCACCAGCTCCAGTTCGAAGCCGCGCTCGGTGTCTTTGTCACCGTTGGCGTTGTTGAAGCTCGTGTTGCGCTCGTAGGCGAGGTGCAGCGCGTTGATGTAGCCGCTGGCGCGGGTGAAACCCAGCGAGTTGGCCACGTAGCGCGATTCGTCCACCGCGCTTTTCACGTCCAGGCGCTGGGCGATGGCCTGGGCTTCCACGTCGCCCATCTCCCGGGGAGTGGCCGGCAGGTCTGGCAGCCGCTCGGCCAGCGAGAAGTTCGTTTGCGTGCCCCACAAACCCAGCAGGCGGATCAGCCGCTCGCGGTGGACTTTGGCCGCCAGTTCGGCACGGGCCAGCTGGGCGGCGGCGTCGGCCAGTGTCATTTGCTCCTGCGCCTGGCGCAGCCGCGACCAGTTCCCCACCCGGGCCATGCGCCGGGCCAACTCACCACCGGCTTCGGCGCCCTCCTTCACGTCGCGCATGTAGGCGGCGGTTTGCTGCGAAGCCACGGCGTTGATCCAGGCTTTGCGGGTGTTGGCGGCCAACAGTACGACTTCCTGTGCTGCTTTTAGCTTGGCCAGCTCCGTTTGCTGGCCCTGCCATGCGCTACGCCAGGGCAGTGTGAGGAGTCCCAGGATATCGAAGCCCAGCGTGCGCTCAATTGCTCGAATTTGTCCCTCGCGGAAAGCGCCAATTGAGAAGTGTGGGTTCGGCAAACGCCCGGCCTGTGCACGGTCCGCATCACTGATGGCCAGCTGGGCAAATGCGGTCTGCAGTCCGGGGTTGTTGAGCAGCGCAATGCGCACTGCCGAGTCCCC
>CAZANT010000488.1:0-1520 GCA_964486575.1 uncultured Burkholderiaceae bacterium
CCGGCAAGCGCTACTACGGTGGCTGCGAGCACGTGGACGTGGCCGAGCAACTGGCGATTGACCGCCTGAAACAGCTGTACGGAGCCGACGCGGCCAACGTGCAGCCGCATTGCGGCGCCTCCGCCAACGAAGCGGTCTTCCTGGCCTTCCTGAAGCCCGGCGACACCATTCTGGGCATGAGCCTGGCCGAGGGCGGTCACCTGACCCATGGCATGGCACTGAACATGAGTGGTAAATGGTTCAATGCGGTCAGTTATGGGCTGAACGACAAAGAAGAAATCGACTACGACGCGATGGAACGCAAGGCGCATGAGTCCAAACCCAAGCTCATCATCGCTGGCGCTTCAGCCTACAGCTTGCACATCGACTTCGAACGGTTCGCCAAAGTAGCGAAGGACGTGGGTGCGGTCTTTATGGTGGACATGGCCCACTATGCCGGCCTGATTGCAGCCGGCGTCTATCCCAACCCCGTGCCCTTCGCCGACGTGGTGACCTCCACCACCCACAAGAGCCTGCGCGGCCCACGCGGTGGGATCATTTTGATGAAGTCCCAGCACGAGAAGGCCATCAACAGCGCGATCTTCCCGGGCTTGCAAGGTGGCCCGCTGATGCACGTGATCGCGGCCAAGGCTGTGGCGTTCAAGGAAGCGCTGACGCCAGAGTTCAAAACCTACCAACAACAGGTGGTCAAAAACGCGCAAATCGTGGCCGAAACACTGACCCAGCGCGGCCTGCGCATTGTCAGCGGCCGTACCGAAAGCCATGTGATGCTGGTGGACCTGCGCGCCAAAGGCATCACCGGTAAGGAAGCCGAGGCCGTGTTGGGCAGCGCCCACATGACCATCAACAAAAACGCCATCCCCAACGACCCCGAAAAACCAATGGTCACGAGCGGCGTGCGCATCGGTACCCCCGCCATGACCACCCGGGGATTCAAGGACGAGGAAGCGCGATTGACGGCCAACCTGATCGCCGACGTGCTGGACAACCCGCGCGACGAAGCCAACATTGCGGCTGTGCGTGCCAAGGTCAACGCCCTGACCGCCCGCTTCCCCGTGTACCGCTGAACGGCCCGGTGACGGCGTGAAGTGTCCGTTCTGCGGCCATCTGGAAACGCAGGTTGTTGAGACCCGCGAATCGGACGAAAACGACGTCATTCGCCGCCGCCGCCGCTGCGGTAGCTGCGACCAACGCTTTACAACCTACGAACGGGCGGAGGTGGCTCTGCCCCAGGTGGTGAAAAAGGACGGCAGCCGCACTGAATTTGATACCAGCAAAATCCGCGCATCCATGGAGCTGGCGCTGCGCAAACGGCCCGTCAGCATCGAGCAGATTGACGGTGCTGTACAGCGCATCGAGCACAAGCTGCTGTCCAGCGGCATGCGAGAAATCGCAACCGCCAAGCTTGGTGAGCTGGTCATGCGAGAGCTGAAAAAGCTCGACAAGGTCGCCTACGTTCGGTTCGCCTCGGTTTACCGGAGTTTTGAAGATGTGGATGAATTCAGGCAACTGATTCGCGA
>CAZANT010000489.1:0-1508 GCA_964486575.1 uncultured Burkholderiaceae bacterium
GATTGAAACGGATGGCGTTCTGGGGGAACAGCAGCACCACAGTGGAACCGAGCAAAAAGCGCCCCATCTCGTCGCCCTGCTTTAGGCAAATGTCTTGGGTGCTGTAGTCCCAGGTGTGCACGTCAGGCAAGCGCGGCGGGTTCACCACCCCGTGCCAAGCGGTCGCCATGCTGCCCACAATGGTGGCCCCCACCAGCGTCAACACCATGGGGCCGTGGGCCGTGTCGAACACACACACCACCCGCTCATTGCGGGCAAACAGACCCGGCACGCCCCGGGCGGTGGTGGGGTTGACCGAAAACAAGTCGCCGGGCACGTAGGTCATGCGCAGCAGGCGGCCAGCACACGGCATGTGGATGCGGTGGTAGTCCTTGGGGCTCAGGTAGATGGTTGCGAAGTCGCCTTGCGCGAACGTGGCTGCCAGTGCCGCATCGCCCCCCACCAAAGCGGTGGTGGAATAGCTGTGCCCCTTGGCCTGAAAAATCTGATCGCCGGCAATGGTGCCAAACTGGCTGATGGCGCCATCCACCGGGCACACCCAGTCGGCGTTGGCCAGGGGCCGTGCACCGGGCTTCAGGGCGCGGGTAAAAAATTCGTTGAAGCTGGGGTAACTCGCGGTGTCTGGGTTGGCCGCTTCGGCCATGTTGACTTGGTAACGCGCCACAAAGTCGCGGATGATCCAGTGCGTCAGCCCACCCCAACGCCCCCCGGCGACCCAGCCTGCAAAGCGGGTGAGTGCCCGCTTCGGCAGCAGGTATTGTGGCAGCACGGCCAGACGGTCAGACACAAGCGCCACCGGTAGTTGAGGAGGGCGAATTATACCGACGCACCCCCATCGCTCCGTCCTGTCAAAGGCGCGCGACTGGGCCACAATCACCCCATGGCTCCACCGCTTTTTTCTGTCGAACACCTGACCAAACGTTACGGCAGCAACACCGTCGTCAATGACGTGTCGTTCGACATCGCTCCTGGCGAATGCCTTGGCGTGATCGGCCCCAACGGCGCCGGAAAGACCACCACCATTCGCATGTGTCTGGGGCTGACCGCCCCCGACACGGGCCGCATCACTTACACCTCAGGCGCCACCGCTGCGTTGGAAATGCCGCGCGACGCGCTGGCCATCAAGGGCCAGCTGGGCGTGGTGAGCCAGTTCGACACGCTGGACCCCGACTTCTCGTGCGCCGAGAACCTCTTGGTCTATGGCCGCTACTTCGGGCTGCGCGATGCCGCCATCCGCGCCCGCATTCCGCAACTGCTTGAGTTTGCAGCGCTCAGCCACAAGGCCGACGCCAAGCCGGGTGAACTGTCGGGTGGCATGAAGCGCCGACTCAGCTTGGCGCGCTCGCTGGTCAACGACCCGCGCCTGCTGTTGCTCGACGAGCCCACCACCGGGCTGGACCCACAGGCCCGCCACCTGATGTGGGAGCGCCTGCAACTGCTGCTCCAGCAGGGAAAGTCCATCCTGCTCACCACCCACTTCATGGACGAGGCCGAGCGTCTGTGCTCCC
>CAZANT010000490.1:0-1507 GCA_964486575.1 uncultured Burkholderiaceae bacterium
CGGGCCGTGTCTAGCCGATTTGATGTGATGGTGCAGGGGTGTTTTGGCCAGTATGTGCACTTTACCGAAGATGCAACGGCCATGCTGCGGCAAAGCTTTGATCTGGAGAAACTGCTGAGCTCCGATGAAGCGCAGATCATTCGCTACAACCTCCAGTCGGACGGCGCGGTCGCACCCGAAGTGCGGGTGTTGAGCCGGGATGAACTACGCTGCCAGCCCACCCGCGCAGACATCCGCAAAGGCGCGTTGCATTTCATCGCCGACGCCATTGCCACACGCAAACACCTTGTGAGCGACTATGTGGTGCCCGCACCGCTGGGACGGCGCCTGTATGAAGTGCTGGTCAAAAGCCCCTCGGAACGCGAAGTGGCCCTGCTGCGTGAGCTGGTCTTGGACGACTATTACTGCGGCCGCGATCTGGTCAATTGAGTGAGGGCTTGTGGGCGCTGAACACAAAAAATGGCACGCCCAGATGCCCCGACCAGGGGCCCCAGTAGAGGTTGGCTTTGGGCTGGCTGAAACCGGCGGCCTGCAGGGTCTCCAGCAGGTCCCAACCGAAATTCTGGAAGCACAAAGAGCCCTCGTTGGAGACCGGGTTGCCGTGGAACTCGGGCGGCAGAATGTGCTGAATGGCGCCTTGCGCGTCCACCGTGGCGCGGATACCGGTCTTGGCCTGGTCGTAGAAAAACGGCACGGTGAACACCAGTGCGCCGCCGGGCTTCAGCACACGTGCACATTCTGAGAATGTCTTGGCGTAGGCCGGTACGTGTTCAAACACATCCTGTGTCAGCACCAGGTCAAAGGCGCCATCCGCAAAGGACAGGCGGCTTAGGTCTTCGTGCCGCACGTGCCCGTGGTTCTTGAAACCGGTGGCGATCTGACCAGGCTTGTAGTCGGGGCCCAGGTATTCGCTGCCGGTGACTTCGGCAAACAATTTTTGGAAGACGGAGAAAGACACCGTGGTCTGCTCCGCAATGTAAGCGCGTGCACTGGTGGGTGTGTTCAACTGACTGGTCAGAAAATCGATCAGCGCGCGCATGCGGCTGTTCAGTCCGCAACGGTTGCAGGCGCAAGTCTCGGTCCATGCGGGGTGCACCGAGCCTGCCGCGTTGGCCCCGCAATAGTGCCAGGTCACCCGCATGGTGGTGACTGCGCTGCAGGCTGCGCACCAGGCCTTGATGTCAAACGCATGGCGCGACTGCAGCATGCGGTCATCCATGGCGGAGATCACCTCCAGCTGCGCGCTCAATTCTGCGGCACGGGTGTCAAACTCCGCCTTGCTGCCGAAGGCGGCCATCCATATGGACGGCAAGTGTGATTTTGTGTTGGTCATCTGAGTGCTCCTGCTTTGTAAATATTGTTTTTGCACCCAGACCTGATGGCAGGTTAGGCAGCGGGTCCGGTGGTGGACACCAGTTTCGCGGCATCCATGGCGGCTATAAGACCTTCATCGGTTGGAATAACCCACACTTCCACCCGGCTGTCGGGGGCGTGAATGGCCGCAATC
>CAZANT010000491.1:0-1506 GCA_964486575.1 uncultured Burkholderiaceae bacterium
TGGCCAGCACATAGCCCCAGGGGCCCATCAGCGCGAGGTCGGTCTCGTTGCTGGCCAGCGACTTGGCCAGACCTTCCCAAGAGTCGACCGTGCGCAGCTGCACCGGCCGTTTGAGTTTGGCCGAGATGTAGTCGGCCAGCGGCTTGTAGGTGGCGTCGTTCTTTTCCTTGTCGGGCTGGAACAGACCCACGCCCAACCGCAGGGTCTCTTGGGCCTGGGCCTTGACTAACGGAGCCATCAGGGCAGCCGCGGTGGCGATGGTAAGGGCTGCTTTCAGGCAGTGCTTGAACATGTAGAAATCTCCAAAAAGGTTCAATTAAAAAGTCGTGGATGGGCCATATTTCTTACGCATAGCAGGCCTTGGCTGCTTGCGGCCCGCTGACGATGCGCTGCCAGTAGGAGCGGTGCGCCGGGCTACCCTCGGGCCACATGGCCAGGAAGCGTTGTTGCCAACGGGCATCGTCAAAGTCCACCCGTACGACCTGTATGTGCACGCCCCGCAGCAGCTGCTGCTGTACCACCGGCACGGCAGCCGGCGCCGGGTGCACGGAAATGCGCGTCACCAGCCCGTGGGTGTGGCCCACGTGGCTGGCCATGCCGGCCGCGCCATTGTTGATGACCCAGTGCTGCGTACCCACGCCGTGCAGGGCCGGCGCACAGGTGTGGCTGGACGCGAACACATCGACGTTGGCCTCGGCAAAGACCTGCTGCAGCCAGGTCTGGTTGGCGGGGTCCTCCAGCATGGCCGGGTCAAAGCGCCAGCCTGCCAGCGACTCGGCGTCGCCATGGACGACGCCGACGCGCAGACCGTCAGCGCCACCCACCCGCGCCACCGCATGCATGGGCAGACCGGCCAGACCGTTGCGCCAGGCGTCGAATTGACGCGCTGTCTGGCGCAGTTGCCGCAAGATGTTGTTGGAGCGCTCGACATCGGCGTCGTCCACATGGTTCGGGTAGGCGCAGCCGCAGCCGGCGCCATCGTCGTTGCTGGCCAGTTCGGTTTCCACATTGCCACGCAGGGCGGTGTGGCGAAGCACCCGTTCCTGAACTGCGGCGAACAGGCTGGGTGCGATGTCGAACCAATGAAAGTCGCCATTGAAAACCATGCGCTTGCTGCCCACTTCGGCGTCAAAAAGCGCCTCCACCGTGTCCAGTGCGTCCAGGTTGCCATACAGGCCGCCGACCACGTAGAGCGTGTCGGATTGCAGGTCCTCCGGCCGGTCAAACACCTGGGCGCTGTAGCGGTAGCTCAGCGGACAGCTGCGGCCGGGGGTGAGGGAGTGCGTGGGCGGGTTCATGGGGCGTGATTCGAGGCAGATTCACAGCACTGTACGTGGGGTAGGGCCGGGCAGATTCACATCGCCCTGCACCGTCATTGAAAAGCCACCTCGGCAAAGCTGCGAAGTTTGCGGCTGTGCAGCTGGTCCATGCCGTTGTACCGCAGCAATTCAATGGCGCGGATGCCGATGCGCAGGTGCTGGTCGACCCGCTCGCGGTAGAAGTGGT